>JBDSBN010000204.1:0-27202 GCA_039921585.1 Ginsengibacter sp.
TGTAAATATGTTGGATTGAAAGAAGATCAGATTCATTTCATGAATCTTCCATTCTACGAAACAGGAACTATTGAAAAAAATCCAATGGGCGAGGAAGATGTAAGGTTAACGGTCGAACTTATCCGTAAATTAAAACCGCATCAAATTTACTGTGCAGGAGATTTAGCTGATCCACATGGCACGAATAAGGTTTGCCTGGATGTAGTATTGACAGCTTTGGATGAAATTAAAAATAGTGGCGAAGACAACGAGTGGCTGAAAGATTGTTATATCTGGCTTTATAAAGGCGCCTGGGAAGAATGGGCCATTGATGAAATTGAAATGGCTATTCCAATGAGTCCGGAACAGGTTAAGAAAAAGCGATATGGTATTTTTATTCATCAGTCACAAAAAGACAGTGTGCCTTTTCAGGGTACTGATGAACGTGAGTTTTGGCAAAGAGCAGAAGAAAGAAATGGCCACACCGCTGATCTGTATGCCCGACTTGGACTGACCAGATATGCAGCCATGGAGGCTTTTGTGCGTTTGAAAATATAAAATACGCATTAATAAATTTAAATAACCGCTGTTTGAATCGGTACGAATTTTCCGACAGCGGTTATTTTTATTTCTTAAACAGATAAGAACATTATCTTTATTTTAGCGTTAACAAATATATATTTGCAGCTTTATGAAGCGATTAGTTGCCTTTCTTTTGTTGATATCTCACATGAACACCTCTATGTTTCTTCCACAGGTGCCCCAAGATGATGTATTTGATGAGCATGGCAACCAATTAGACGACCTGAATAGTATCGTCGAAGTAATAATGGTTTATCTTGGGATTGACGACGTTGCAGATGATGAGGATGCAGACAACGGACAAAATTTCAATATGGCAAATCCTCCTTGTATCACACCGCCCTATTCTTCTGAAATAAACAACCCTCTTATAGATGAAAAGGATATAAACTATTCTATTTCTTCTAAATCTGTTATAGCCTTAATGGCCTATGATGTAATTTTACCTCCTCCGAAAATCGCCTCACATTTCCATCATTTTTATCGGCATTCCTAAAATAAAGGAATAGAGCACGTGTTTTAAATCCTGAATCAGATCGAATGTCTGATCAATGGATTCGAATAATTCATATAATCTCTCAAAAGGTAATTGTGCTCGCCCAATGCTCTTGAGCTAAAGTGATGTGCAGCAACAATTTCTAAAGAGTTGATGATCTCTTTTAGGCTCCTGAAGCCAGTAGAAAAACCACTGCAACCTTGTCGATAAACCTGGTGGATCCTCCATAACAATTCATACTTTATTTACTGACAGTGTAAGGTTGAAGAAGACCTTACACGATCTTAATCATTCAAGATGTATAGAAAACATTATTTGTTTCTCTGCATGATGGTAATCCTGACTACAGGATTAAATTATGCAAAGGCACAGGACACGTTATATATGAATATCCAGACAGTTCAATCGACTTTTATGAAGCAAAATCTGGATTTAATGGTAGCAAGATTTGAAATAGATAAGGCAAGTGCTCAAATCACTCAAGCCCAACTTTTAAATAATCCGGAATTTGAGATTATAGCGAATGCTTATAACCCGGAGGATAGAAAAATAATGGATGTAAGCAATAAAACAGGTGATTACGCTTTCCGGCTGGAACAATTATTCACCCTGGGAGGTAAAAGAAAAAAAGCTTCACGATTTGCGCAAACCCAATATGATTACTCCCAGAATTCCTTTTCAGAATTCCTGCGCGATTTGCTTTTTTCACTGAGAAGCAATTTCTACACACTTCATTTTTTGCAGGAGACCTATCAGAAATTAAATAGCCAGGTAGAAGGATTGAAAAACCTTACGAACTCTTATTACCGTTTGCAAGAAAAACAGCTGGTTACACTCAATGATGCTTTAAGAATTAAATCTCTTTATTTCTCTCTGCTTTCTGATATTACAGAGATCGTAAATCAAATGGAGGACATCCAGAATGAGTTAAGGGTGTTGCTGAATTTACCGGACAAAACTTTTTTGATACAACAAGCGGAAACATCAAATCTGCCGGCATTTCCCGCCCATTTCACCCTTAAAGAACTTGTGGATAGTGCCCGCAATAACCGACCGGATTTAAAAATGGCCAGAACAAATATTCTGATGAATGAGCAAGCGTATCTTCTGGAAAAATCACTTGCAATACCAGACCTGAAAGTTGGAGCGGCTTATGCCCGCAGGGATGCTTTTGTTCCCAAAGCAACAATGATCGATATCGGATTGGAAATCCCATTATTTAACCGCAATCAGGGTAATATCAAAGCTGCAAAAGTGGGAATCAGCCAGGCAAAAACAGAAGTGGGAATAAAAGAACTCCGGATTGAAACTGAAATACAATCCACCTATAGTAAAGCAATGAATGCAAACAAAACTCTCCTGGAAATGGATGATACGTTTTTTACGAGCTATGAAACTCTGTTGAAAAATGTTCGACAAAATTTAGAAAAACAAACAATCAGCTTGCTGGATTTTGTTCAATTCCATGAATCCTATCAGGAAAGTGTCCTACAGTTTTTCAAATTAAAAAATGAAAAAATGCAGGCAATTGAGGAGCTGAATCATTCGATCGGAAAATACATTTTTTAAAAAATCCTTACGCTAAGAAAGCATCGATTCTTTCTGAATTAAAATTGATTAAAAAAACAATCTAACAACAATAAACGAATTATATCATGAAAATTTATTTAAAAATAATGCTGGTAACGATGATTCTGATCACGCAGATGTCTTGCGAGAAAAAAGAAGACACCGAGAACTCATTGGAAAATACTTTGAGTGACAGTTTGATCGCAGCTCTGCAAACGAAACCCGTCACTTTAAGCAAAATGGTGGATGAGATTAAACTCAACGGACATGTAACCACCAACGAAAACCTGGAGGCGCATGTTTATGCACTTGTCAGTGGTAAAATAACTAATGTGTATGTTGAAAATGGTGACCAGGTAAAAAAAGGTCAGGTTCTGGCTACGATAAGAAGTATAGAAACGGTAGACATTTCCAATCAGGTGGCTCAATCTGAAAACCTGGTAGAAATTGCAGGCAAAAACGTTCAATGGCAAAAAGAACTTTTCAAAGAAAAAATGGCCACCATGCAGGAGGTAACCCAGGCAGAAATGGACTACAAAATGGCTGTTTCTGAATTATCCCGAAGTAAACAATTAGCAGGTATTACCGGTGGCAGCAAGGGTGTTCATACTCTGAAAGCACCCATTAGCGGACATATTATTCACAAAGCCATTACGACTGCCTCAGAGGTCCGAAGTGACAACAATGACATTTTGTTCACTGTAGCAGATCTTTCCCAGGTATGGATTATGGCCAATGTATTTGAATCCGATATTGAAAAGATTCACCCGGGATATCCGGTACAAATCACCACACTTTCCAATAGCGGAAAAACATACGAAGGCAAAATTGACAAGATATATAACGTACTGGATAATCAGACCAGAACGATGAAGGTACGCGTTAATTTAAAAAATGAGGGAGGAGAATTGAAGCCTGGAATGTTTGCCTCTGTAAAAGTAATGGAAGAGCTGAAAGAACCTCAAATGATGGTTCCCTCTCAATCTATAGTAATGGATAACAGTAAACATTATGTCATCCTCAGGAAAGGAAGATCCCTGGAAACCAGGGAAATTAAGATCATTAAAAGAATCAACGGAAATACTTTCCTAAAGAATGTAGAAGAAGGAGAAGAGGTGGTTATAGAAAATGCATTGTTTCTGTTTGAAAATTTGAACACTAAATAAATTTCAGGGAATTCAAGGTCTCTTTAAAATATAAAAAAGAGTCTGATAAACAATAAAAGAAATGAATAAACTTATAAAGAACATTATTGCCTTTTCCCTAAAAAACAAATTATTTATTGCTTTATGCACTTTAATTTTAATTATATGGGGTTCAATAGCATTTAAAAATATACCCGTGGAAGCTTTTCCGGATGTAACGAATACTGAAATCACGATTATTTCCCAATGGCCGGGAAGAAGTGCAGAAGAAATTGAAAAATTTGTTAGCATTCCCATTGAGATCGCCATGAACCCTGTGCAACGAAAAGAATCTGTCAGATCTACCACTCTCTTCGGATTGTCGGTTGTAAAAGTCACTTTTAACGATGGAGTAGATGATCCATTCGCAAGACAGCAAGTAAATAATTTATTAAAAAACATTGATCTTCCGGAAGGAGTTACGCCGGAAATTCAACCTCCAACAAGTCCAACAGGAGAAATATTCCGATACACATTACATAGTAATACCAAAACTCCAACCGAATTAAAAACCATTCAGGACTGGATTATTGAACGACAAATATTAGGAGTACCGGGTGTGGGAGATATGGTGAGTTTTGGAGGGGAAATAAAAACCTACGAGATTGAAATTGACCCCAAAAAACTTAGTTCTCTGAACATTACGCCTCTTGATGTATATGAAGCAGTCAGTAAAAGCAATATTAACGTTGGCGGAGACGTCATCGTCGATAATTCGCAGGCATATGTTGTAAGAGGAATAGGTTTACTCAATGATGTAGATGAAGTAGGAAATATTATCATTGAAGACAAAAATGGCATGCCGGTTCTGGTCAGGAATATCGGCAAAGTTCACATCACTCATTTACCAAGATTGGGCGTTGTAGGGCGCGACGACCAGAATAATGTGGTCCAGGGAATTGTGGTCATGCGTAAAGGTGAAAACCCAAGTATCGTGATCAATGCGGTCAAAGAAAAAATTGAATATCTGAATGAAAAAGTGCTTCCGGAAGATGTAGTCATCAATACGTTTTATAACCGGGAATCGCTGATTACCTATGCAACAAATACCGTTTTGGGTAACATGTTTGAAGGGATGCTTTTCGTCATGTTTATCGTTTTGATTTTTATGGCAGATTGGCGAACGACGGTGATTGTGGCGATTATAATTCCTCTTTCTTTGTTATTTGCTTTTATCTGTTTGACCATGCGCGGCATGTCGGCAAATTTACTTTCGATGGGAGCGATCGACTTTGGAATTATTATCGACGGTGCCGTGGTAATGGTGGAAGGAATTTTTGTATTGCTGGACAGACGGGCGAAACAATTGGGTATGAAGCGTTTTAATAAGATTTCAAAAATGGGAATCATTAAAAATACCGGAGCGGAATTGGGTAAAGCTATTTTCTTCTCTAAAATGATCATTATTGCAGCCTTGTTACCCATATTTTCTTTTCAGAAAGTAGAAGGAAAAATGTTCTCTCCGCTGGCTTTTACGTTAGGATTTGCTTTGTTAGGAGCATTAATACTTACGCTCACCCTTGTGCCGCTATTAATCAAGTTAATGTTAAACAGAAATGTACGGGAAAAAAGAAACCGGTTTACAGAATTTCTTACCAGGGGCACAATGGCTCTTTTCAATAGAGTTTATAGAATAAAGAAAATAGCCATCGCAGCATCTATTGGTTTTGTTCTTATAGGATTTGCATCGTTTACGTTGTTAGGAACAGAGTTTTTACCGCAATTGGATGAAGGCGATATCTATGTAAGAGCAACTGCTCCATTAAGTATATCGCTGGATGGATCTAAAAAGATAGCGGATGAAATGCGGATGCGTTTAAAATCCTATCCGGAAGTGAAGCAGGTTTTATCACAAACCGGCAGACCAAATGATGGTACAGATGCCACAGGTTTTTATAACATTGAATTGCATGTAAATCTTCTACCTAAAAAAGAATGGAAAAGAAAAATCACCAAAGAAGAATTGGTCAAAGAAATGAATAAAAATTTAAGCAGATATCCGGGAGTGGAATTGAATTTTTCCCAGCCCATTATGGATAACGTGGAAGAAGCCGTTTCTGGTGTAAAAGGAAGTTTGAGTGTAAAGATTTTTTGTGATGATCTTATATATGCAGAAGACCGGGCAAATAAAATCTATGATATTATGAAACCCATCGAAGGAGTAGAAGATTTAGGCATTATCCGCAATCTCGGACAATCTGAGCTACGGATAGATCTGGATCAAAATAAAATGGCTCTTTATGGTGTGACCACAGCAGATGCAAATGCGGTGATTGAGATGGCGATCGGAGGAAAGGCTGTTACAGAAATTTATGAAGGAGAAAAGAAGTTTCAATTACGTATACGTTATGAAGAGAAGCACCGTAATGACTTGGAAGCCATCGGCAATATTTTAATTCCGACGATTCGCGGTTCGTATGTTCCGGTTAAAGAAGTAGCTAAAATGGAGATGCTTACAGGTCCCAGCTTGATTTTCAGAGACAATAACGAACGTTTTACAGCAGTAAAATTTTCTGTAAGAGGACGAGACATGGGTAGTGTGATAAAAGAAGCGCAACAAAAAGTAAATGCCCAGGTAACCTTAAAAAAAGGATATGAATTGAAATGGGCAGGTGATTTCGAAAATCAGGAGAGAGCCTCAAAAAGATTGGAGTCAGTAGTACCAATAAGTCTGCTGATCATTTTCATTATTCTGTTTGTCATGTTTGGCAATCTGAAGGATGCTTCTCTTGTACTGGTGAATGTGCCGTTTGCTATTATTGGTGGCATCTTTGCCCTGCTAATTACAGGCACAAATTTCAGCATTTCTGCCGGAATCGGATTTATTGCTTTATTTGGAATTTGTATTCAAAACGGAGTCATCCTGATTTCAGTATTTAAGAAAAATATCCAGGAAATAAAACGAAGCGAACTAAGCAGCTCTTCTCTGGAAAAGGCAATTAAAGATGGGTTAAAAACAAGAGTCCGTCCGGTTATTATGACTGCGCTCATGGCAGCTATTGGATTATTACCGGCGGCGTTGAGTACAGATATCGGATCAGAAACTGCCAAACCGCTGGCTATTGTGGTAATTGGTGGCTTAAGTACCGCAACCGTTCTTACTTTATTGGCTTTTCCGTTGTTTTTTTATATGGCTTACCGGAAAATAAAACCGAATAATTAACTGATACATACTAAGTATAAATCAACCGGTGCAAGACATTTGAAACCATTTTTGCATAAAATTTTACCGGAATAATCCGGCAACCTTTTCCGAAACGTTTTCGCCTAGAAAATTTAAACCTATGAAGGCAGCGATCGTTTGGGCAAACTGTTTCTGATACAATTGCATCGGTTGTTTTATTTCTCCTTTCGGAGAAACACCTGGTCCCATGGCCAAAAACCAGATCTCATCTGCCCCAATAATACTGCTGCCGTGGTCTTTCCATTGATGTTTCACCAAATCTCCCCGGCCATGATCTGTTGTAATAAAGAACACTGTATTATCCTGGTAACCTTTAGTAGACTGAACCAATGTCCATAAATCACTAACCCATTCATCGAATTGGTGGGCAGCATCGAGATAACTTTTATACATCCCGGCATGTGCCCATTCATCTGTTTCACCATAAGCGATGTACATCACTTTGGGTTTACGAACTTTGAAATGCTCCACAGCGGCATAATGGGTAAATACATCCAGACACTCCGCCATTCCCCAGGGTTTAAAAGAATGGTTCCGCATAGAATTGATCTGCTTTTCGATATCTGTTGGATTACCTCCTCCTGTATTTTCAAAAGCAGAAATTACCGTCATTCCGGACCTCTCCTTATTCAATATTCGCCCCATTGCCTCCCAGGCGGAAAATGCAGCAACTTTATTTTTATATCCGGGTTGCCTATTCATAAATTCCAATACATTCGGATTTGGATTCGGTTTGTATCCATTGCTATTGATCAATGTATCTGCGAATCCACAAAATATTTCGCTGTAGCCAGGATAAGAAAAGAAATAGGGATTACTGACATTTACTTTATTTTCAAAATGTCTGTTTCCAAAGATTTGCCCTTTTTCTGCAAAATTGCTCCATATAAATGGCAAAAGTTTCTTCCGGCTTTCTAACGGATTTGTATCACCAAACTTGTCGTGTATATATTCCTGTGCGCCTTCGTTGAATGCATGATGATTTGCCAAAGCAGTATCCACTCCGCCAAACAGCTCCTGCCATCGAAAACCATCCGTTGTAATAACAATAATATTTTCTGCTCTTTTTTGAGCAAGGATTTGTTGAACGAATACCAACAAAAAAATGAAAAGGATGGATTTCTTCATGTTGATTTATTTAGCAATAAAAAAAGAACGAATACTCCTAAAATCTTAGTCAATATTCTAAAGTAGAAAAAATATCCTTACAATAAAAATTGAATTTCATTTACCCTGTTTCAGTGGCATTAAAACATTCGCTCTAAATTTCCGCCCTTGCACTTTTGCTTCTCTTCCCTATTTCATGCCCTTTTAAAGCATAGAACAAAATATAAGCATAGGCAGGAAAAGCACATAACAAAAACGACAATGGATTGGATAAATTTAGATGGTCTCTTAATCCGGCATACATAATAGGGAAAATGGCACCTCCTGCTATAGCCATAATCAACAAGGCTGATCCCATCTTTGTAAATTTTCCTAAACCTTCAATAGCTAACGGAAAAATAGCGGGCCACATCAATGCATTGGCAAGTCCGAGAAGTGCAATAAATACGATCGCCACATAACCATCCGTTAAAAACACCATTACGCTGAATATAATTCCTAATATCGCTGATATTGCAAGGGCTTTTTGCTGAGATAGATATTTCGGAATAGTGAAAATTCCGACAACATATCCGACCAACATGGCAGATAATGTAAAAGAAGTAAAATATTTTGTCTGATCCAAAGGCATTCCCATGTGTTTGCCATACATACCTATTGCATCTCCTGCAATAACCTCCACTCCCACATAAACAAATAAACAAATGACACCAAGTATCAGGTAAGGAAATTGAAATACGCTGGTTCTCTTAACGTGTACTGCATCCTCTACCTCTTCTTCTGCTTCGATTTCCGGTAAGGACGACTTTTTTATTAATAAGGCAACGACCACCAAAACAATCGCCATTACCACATAAGGCATAATGACTCTTTTTGAAAGTTCATCCAACAAAATATTCTTTTGAACAAGATCGGTTGTTGTCAATATTTGCGTTTCTATTTCCGTGGCATTTCTCAGAACAAGCGCGCTTAATACCAAAGGGCTCAACATTCCGGCCACCTTGTTGCAAATTCCCATGATGCTGATTCGCTTTGCAGCACTTTCGATAGGACCAAGAATACTCACATAGGGATTAACAGCTGTTTGCAAAAGAGCCAGGCCCGCACCCTGAACAAATAAACCGGTAAGAAATAAACCAAAACTTCTTGAATTGGCTGCTGGTATAAAAATTAGTGATCCAACCGCCATGGCCAGAAGACCATATGCCATTCCATCTTTAAAGCCAGTCTTTTTTAAAACATACGATCCTGGAAGAGCCAGGAAAAAATAAGCCATGTAAAATGCAAATGTCACAAAGAACGCTTCCGTATCCGTTTCTAACTGACAAGCAAGTTTTAAAAAAGGAATTAAAGTACCATTAAGCCAGGTAACAAATCCAAATATAAAAAACAACATTCCAATAATTACAAGGGCGTAGGTTCGGTTTTGGCTCTGAGTGCGCATAATTTTATTTGCTTAGTCAAAAAATTAGTGAGTATTAAAAATATGCTTTAATGATCTTACATGAGCAATCAACCGTTTGCGCAATTAATTATTTTTAAGAACATCTATTCAACAGTTGATTTCTTATACTTATTATTCATTCTGTTCAATAGAAAAACAATGTATTTATATTCATTCAAAAAATAAATAAAACCGCTTATTGACATAAATCTATTTATGTTTATTAATTTACTTATTAATTGGAATGTTGTAAATTGTATGCAATCTTATCATGGAAAATAAAATACCAACACTAAAAGAAATTGCTAAGAAACTAAATTTTTCTGTGTCCACTGTTTCCAGGGCATTAAATAACCATCCCAGCATTGGATTGCGAACAACTGCACAAGTCCAAAAGCTGGCGAAAGAGATGGGATATGAACCAAACAGAATGGCATTGCTTTTCAAACAACAGAAAACAAATATCCTGGGGGTTATTCTGCCAAACTTAAGCGAGGAGTTTTTCTCCCAGGCGATTAACGGAATTGAAAATATTGCCAGAGAAAATGATTACAGTGTACTAATAGGTCAATCTCACGACAAACTTGAAGATGAAATAAAACTTTGTGCCGCCATGAAAAACCAAAGAGTCGATGGCGTCATCGCATCGATTACTAAATACACTGAAAATCTCAGCCACTTTGATGAATTGAAAAAGTACAATATCCCTGTTGTTTTTTTTGACCGGGTGCCGGAATCAAATAATGTACATAAGGTTGCTTCAAATTTCACAACTTCTACCAGGCAGGCTGTTGAATTTCTCATAGCACAAGGCCATAAAAGAATCGGCATCATCAATGGTCCGAAAGAAATGAAATCCTGTAAGGAAAGAGTCAATTCTTATATGGATGCTCTATCAAAGAAAAAAATAAAAACAGATATGTCCCTCGTCATATCTACTGATTTATCACAAGAACAAGTGTATAAAGCCACGGAAGAATTAATGAATCTAAAAAAGCCTCCCACGGCAATTCTGACAATTAATGATTACGTAGCACTGGATGCCATTCAATTTGTCAAAAGAAACAAATCAGTAACAAATAAGAATGTTGTATTTGTAAGTTATGCCAACCTGCCATTGACAAATTATGTGGCACATCCTCCTATAGCTTCGGTGGAGCAATACCCATACGAACAGGCAGAAAAAGCCTCCCGGATATTATTTGAACTCCTGGATGAAAAATCAAATAAAACCGAATCAGATGAAGAACCGTTTTATAGAAATGTGATTATTGAGGGACATTTAATCGTTCATAAATCAAATGAAATCTCTGCACTCAATGAGTAAACTCCATTAAAGAAAAAACGGAACCTTTTTTAAAATCTACTTCCTTGTAATTTTATTGTCAAGCCAAATTGCAATTGATCCTGCCTGAGAAACTTTCTCCCGAATTTCTAAAATTCACCGTCTCACACCCATATTCGGGGAAAAACAGAAACAATCGGTTGCACGAAAAATTTCTGAAGATGTTAGTTATGTTTGTGTACACTACATATTGTATTGGCAAAAAAGCAACCAATGATTGATAAAATATTTGCTCACTTTGGATTAGATGAAAAGAATATAAAAACAGAACCAATAGGTTCCGGATTGATTAACGAAACATGGCGGGTAAGAGGAAGCAATCTTGATTTAATTCTGCAAAAGATCAATCATGCTATCTTCAAAAACCCGGAAGCCATCACTGATAATATCCATCATATTTCATCTTATTTAAAAGAGCATTACCCCGATTATTTATTTCCGAAAACTCTACCCGGTAAGAACAATCAGGAATTGGTTAAATTAGAAAAAGATGGGAGCTATTATCGTATGACCCATTTTGTAAAAAACTCTCATACTATTGATACGGTTCAAAATCCAAAACAAGCTTATGAGGCAGCCCGGCAGTTTGGAAGATTCACTCATCTCTTATCCGATTTTCCACTTCAAAAACTTAAAGTAACCTTACCGGATTTCCATAACCTCACTTTACGTTATGAACAATTTAAAGAAGCTCTTTATAATGGAGACCTTCAAAGAATTGAAGACTCTGCAGAATTAATAAAATTTATAAATTCCCAAAAAAACATTGTCAGTAAGTACGAAGAAATTTTAAAAAGTCCTGACTTTAAAGTTCGCGTCACTCATCATGATACTAAAATCAGCAATGTACTTTTTGATTCGGATGAAAATGGACTTTGTGTGATAGATTTAGATACAGTAATGCCAGGTTATTTTATCAGTGATGTAGGAGATATGCTGCGCACCTATTTATCGCCCGTAAGTGAAGAAGAAAAGGATTTTTCAAAAATAGAAATCCGGGATGAATATTTTCATGCTATTAAAAAAGGCTACCTGGAAGAAATGCAGGATGAACTTTCAGATGAGGAAAAAAAGCATTTTATTTTTGCAGGTAAATTCATGATTTACATGCAGGCAATAAGATTTCTTACAGACCACCTGAACAATGACACTTATTATGGTGCAAAATACATCGGGCACAATTTTGTACGAGCCGGAAATCAGGTTGTGCTGCTCAAACGACTACTGGAAAAAGAAGAACGGCTATCGTAAATTTGATTAACCGACTAAGGTGGAGTTCTCCAGATAATTTTTTCAAAATTATAAGCTATTTTTCATAGATAATCTTTTGCCTCTGGAACAGTTCTTGCGCAGCACTACTCAAAAAAAGATTATGAAAAAGATATTCATTGCGGTGCTTTTAGTAGGAACTGCCATTGCAGGATGCATTTTGATTCTGACGAATAATAAAGAGGAAAGAAGATTGGATTAGTAGATATTCCCGGGTCTTAATAAAAAACTACTTCCAGACAATTTCAGATTCACTTTTCCGATTGCTTTGCATAATAAATTCGTTCATTAATATTATGCCATATTAAATTGTCCGAAAGCAGTTTGCCCGCTGGTTTTTCAAAAACTAATTTAGAATAATTATATTCTTTTATTCATTTGATGGAGACACAAAAATGATCTGGATGATTATAGAGGTTTGCATTGAAATTGCAAAGGGTATGAGATCTTTAAAAACAAATGTAAGATTACTTTATCTTTTTAATAAAAGATCACGCAATCGGGTGCGTAAATTTAATTTTGTGCTGTAAAGTCTTTTTTAGAATATTCTTAAAAAATGATTTTCCAGATGATAGCGCATGGCTTTTCTAAATTCTTCAGGAGTTCCATGTTCTAAAATATCCACCAAACCTTTATGTGAAACAAACTTCTTCAAAAGTGTTGGCTTGCCCAACAAACCGCTATGATGAACATAATCGAAGACAGGCAGAAGCATTTTTTGGAATTTTTTAAGAGTCGCATTTCCGGTGATCTCATATAACTTTCCATGAAAAGCAATTTCATGATCAATATTAAATAAATGATGATCTGTCTCCTCAGGTTCTTTAGCTACGATCTTTTTTAAATCTTCAATATCATCTTTAGTAATGCGTTGAAAAAGAAAATCGGCCATTCCTATTTCCAATACCAACCTGATCTCAAATATTTCTTTTAAAGTAGCCTGATCAAGTATTTGCGGATCCATGCTTTTGCTCATGATCCCAAACAGGTCAGGACTGGTAATAACCGAACCAGACTTCTTTTTGGTTTCAATTAACCCCATTAATCTTAAGCGCGTCAATGCTTCTCTGATGACGGTTCTGCTAACACCTAAAGCATTTGCCAGATCGAGTTCCTTAGGGATAGAATCCCCCACTTTTAAATTTCTTTCTTTTAATATCTCTACCAAACTACTTTCCACTTTATCTACAAGTGTCGCTGTATCAATTTTTTTTATGGATTTCAATGTTTCAGAAGGCATTTGATCAAGTTTAAGGGTCAAAAATAGAGTAAATAACTTTGTTCCTCAATAAAGTCTCCTGAATCATATCCAATTTTTTTTTTCTAAAAAAATTTTGTCATCCCACAAAACTATGTTAATTTTATTATGTAATACATAATAATTTACTTAAACCGAAAAATTATGATTGAGATTTATTATAAGATTAAAATCCTGCGAATTTAAAATGGATGAAGTTGTAGTGGTCTGGCACCATCAGTAAAAATGGACATCGTGCGCAAAAGAGCTTATAGAGCCAATCCATTTACCCCATTTGTAAATGGAAGCTTTGAACGAAATAAATTGGCCATATTTTCTGAAAGAGGCAGAGAATTAGTGGCAGAGGGAAAGCGCTGGTATGACCTTCGTCGGATGCAGGATGCTTCGGGTAGTCCACTGGCTTTCAGAAAAGATCTTCCTTTGGTAGGTGTATTAGATAAAGCTACCGAAGAATACAAATTATTATGGCCTATAGACAGAGGAACATTGACCTCTGACGAAACACTAAAAGATGATCAAAATCCGGGATATCCTGGTACTTAAAAAGTAAATTCTTTTAAACTTGTATAATTCAATACAAACATTTTTAAGTTTGCTATCTTATTAATACTAAAACAAAAAACTATTATAATATGGAATTTAACCACCTCTCCGGACTAATCGCTGCACCATTTACTCCAATGCATTCAGATGGCTCTATCAATACTTCCCTAATACCTGAATACTATCAATTTTTAAAGAATAACAAAGTGACTGGTGCATTTATATGCGGTTCTACCGGAGAGGGGGTTTCCCTGACTATGCAAGAAAAAAAGGATGTCACCACTGCCTGGTCTGATTGTACGAAAGAGGACAGAGATTTCAAGGTCATGCTATTTACAGGAGGCACCTGCATTGCAGATTGTATAGAACTGGCCAAACATGCTCAAAAAGCAGGTATTTATGCCGTATCTTTTACAACTCCTTTTTATTTTAAACCTCCTGATGTAGGTGCTTTGGCTGATTGTTGCAAAGAAATAGCAGATGCGGTACCTGATATGCCTTTTTATTATTACCATATACCCGTGCTAACCGGCTCACAAATTTCCATGATTAAATTGTTGGAGGCAGTAGACGGACAGATCCCCAATTTCGCCGGGATTAAATACACGCATGAAGATTTTATGGACTTCCTTTCCTGTACGCAGTTCCAGAACAAAAAATATGATATGCTTTGGGGCCGGGACGAAAACATGCTATTCGCATTGGCATTAGGCAACAAAGGATCCGTGGGTAGTACCTTCAATTATGCTGCTCCATTGTATTATGACCTGATCGATGCATTTAATAATAACAACCTGGATAAAGCACAATCACTTCAGCAAAAATCCATTGATATGATTACCTTGTTGGGAAAATACGGCGGCATTGCAACAGGGAAAGCCTATATGAAACTTGTCGGATTGGATTGTGGCGATTTCAGACTACCGGTAAGAAATATGAGTAGTACCACTTTTGAACTCTTTAAAAAAGATGTAGAGAACTTGAATTTCAAAGATTTTTGTTCAACGTAAAAATCATACATGCTCAAAATAATATTACCTACCGCCATCCTATTTTCTATGAATACTTTCGCACAAGTTCATCAGTCAAACATCATTTCGTTTAAATGGGAAAAAGTTGCCTCCTTACCTCCATCAAAAGGGCAGGCTAAATCACCAGGATTTGCCGGACCGATAAATGGAGTGAGTCATGATGTGTTTATAACAGCCGGTGGAGCTAATTTTCCAAATGCGATGCCCTGGGAAGGAGGGAAAAAATACTACTCAGACGAAATTTACCTTTTAGAAAAAAAAGGTCAGGAATATATATGGAAATCGCATAATCAAAAATTACCGGAGCCCATAGCCTACTGCGGAGTCACTTCTACACCCATGGGAATTGTATGTGTCGGGGGAGAAAATGAAGAAGGATTATCAAAAAAATCATTTCTTATAACCTGGGATGCCAAACCGCAAACCCTTTTAATAAAGCAATTACCGGATCTTCCGGTTGCACTAACCAATGTGGCCGTTGCAAATCATGAAAACACAATCTATGCTGCCGGAGGAGATGAGGCAAACAAATCTTCCAACACGTTTTTCACCCTTAATCTGAACGATAAAAACCCTGCATGGGAATCATTGCCCGACCTACCCTTTGCACTTGCAAATGCAACCCTCATTTTTCAAAAAGACAAGGTTTATTTAATTGGGGGCCGTACAAAAACCAAAACCGGAATTAGCGATTTACATGGAACTACTTTCGCGTATAGTCCAAAATTAAAAACCTGGACCAAACTGGCAGATATCTGCGATGGAAAAAACCCAACAAATTTATCGGCTGCTGCAGGAATTGCACTAGGCAATGATTATATCCTGATGATCGGCGGTGATAATGGAAAAACCTTTCATCAGATTGAAACATATCTTTCCAAAATAGCACAATCAGACACAGACGTAAAAAAAGAAAAATTAATCAAAGAAAAAAACTCCTTGGTCATTAACCATAAAGGGTTTTCTAAAAAACTACTTTTATATCACATCCCTTCAAATTGCTGGACCGGGGCAGGCGAATATCCTTTTTTTGCTCAGGTAACCACCACAGCGGTTCGTTGGAATGATAAAATAATTGTTTCGAATGGCGAGATAAAACCGGGAATTAGAACACCAGATGTTATTGAGGGAGAAGTGCTTAATAAGCATGAATAATAGCTGGTAATGAAAAGCACCTAAAACAATTTTCATTTCTAAACCCAAAACCTGTATAATAAAATGACCACAAACAAAAACTACAAATGGATTCTCGTAGGGCTGCTTTGGTTTGTAGCCTTACTAAATTATATGGACCGGCAAATGCTTTCCACAATGCGCCCATCTATGCAAATGGATATCCATGAACTGCAATCTGCCACCAATTTTGGCTACCTGATGGGAATATTTTTATGGATTTATGGATTCATGAGTCCTGTATCCGGAATCATCGCTGATAAATTCAACAGGAAATGGATCATTGTAGGAAGTTTATTTGTCTGGTCGGCAGTTACCTATGGAATGGGGTTGGCAAATACTTTTCAACAGGTTTATTGGTTACGCGCACTCATGGGCGTAAGTGAGGCATTGTATATTCCAGCCGGATTGTCCTTAATAGCAGATTTTCACAATGAAAAAACCAGATCTCTGGCAATTGGAATCCATATGACAGGATTGTATTTTGGTCAGGCATTGGGAGGATTTGGCGCCACCATTGCAGCAGAATTTACCTGGCATACAACCTTCCATTGGTTTGGAATTATCGGCATGGTGTACGCATTTGTTTTAGTTGCATTTTTAAAAGAAAAGAAAGATGACGAAGTTTCACCAGATTCGGACAAAATGCTCATCCCTGAAAAGATTCCCGTGCTGAAAGGTTTGGGAATGTTGTTTTCAAATATTGCTTTTTGGATCATCCTTTTCTATTTTGCAGTACCTAGTTTACCGGGCTGGGCTACCAAAAATTGGCTGCCTACTCTTTTCTCAGAAAACCTGAATATTCCTATGGCCACCGCAGGACCAATATCCACAATTTCCATTGCGGCCTCCTCCTTTTTGGGAGTAATTTTTGGAGGTATTCTGTCAGACAGATGGGTTCAAAAAAACATTCGCGGACGAATATATACCAGCGCAATCGGTCTTGCTTTAACAATCCCATCACTATTATTATTAGGATATGGACATTCATTATTTCATGTCGTAGGAGCAGCGATCTGTTTTGGAATCGGGTTCGGAATGTTTGATGCGAATAATATGCCCATCCTTTGCCAATTTGTTCCCAGAAAATTAAGAGCGACAGCTTATGGTATTATGAATATGGTAGGCGTATTTTTCGGCGCACTGATTACGGATATTCTGGGAAGATCTACAGATGAAGGAAATCTGGGAAATGATTTCGCCTTGCTGGGTGGGGTTGTGTTGATTGTATTAATTATTCAACTGGTCTTTTTAAGACCAAAACATCAGGAATTTACCTGATCATTTTTTTATTAAATAAACTTTTTTCTATGCGACAAATTTATACAAATTCTCTTTTAGGTCTTTTAATTGCACTAATATCATACGGCTGTGCCGAAAACCTAAATCCAAAAAAATCAGCTCACACAAATATTGAAGCCGTTACATCTGCTCCTGTAATACCGGTGCTGAAGAGAATGGAATCAAACGCCGTCCTGCGTATTCGTGTGTTTATTCCGCCGAACACCTCTGCAAAAAATTATCAATCTATTCAGGCTACGGTCAATGCTTCCTCATTAAATAGCCTGAAAGAGTTGCAGATTTATTCCAATGGTTCTGAGCCACTTTTCAACACCCGACATCAAACCGGAGTATTGAAACCAACATCTGAAAATTTTGAAATTCCCATCAATGTTGATATGAAACCGGGATTAAATTACATCTGGATAGGAGCCACTTTAAAGGATGATGTTTCATTGGATACTGATTTCACTTTGCAGGCGGTTTCTTTAAAGGATAAAGAGGGGAATACATTATCTATCAATAAAGATCAATCCAATCATTCAAAACGGACAGGAATAGCCATTAGAAAAATCAATGATGATGGCGTAAACTCTTACCGGATACCCGGCATCGTAACCACAGATAAAGGAACATTATTATCAGTGTATGATATCCGCTATAAGAATTCAGCAGACCTTCCGGGAGATATTGATGTGGGACTTAGTCGCAGCACAGATGGCGGAAATACCTGGGAGCCAATGAAAGTGATTATGGATATGGGCGAGCCTCATGAAAATAACGGTGTTGGAGATCCGTCTATTTTATTCGATCCGATTACAAAAAAGATTTGGGTGGCGGCTTTGTGGAGCAAAGGCAACCGCTCCATTGCAGGATCATTACCGGGACTTTCTCCCGATACAACCGGACAATTTGTTTTGGTAAGCAGCGATGATGATGGTTTGACATGGTCTAAGCCTTATTCCATTACCTCACAAATCAAAAATCCAAAGTGGCATTTATATTTTAATGGCCCGGGAAATGGAATTGTCATGCAGGATGGTACTCTCGTATTTCCATCACAATATTGGGATGAAAGTAGAAAACCCGGTGTTCCTCATTCATCGGTTATTTACAGCAAGGATAACGGAGCATCCTGGCATAGTGGTATCGGAGCAAAATACAACACCACAGAAGCTCAGGTAGTAGAAACAACTCCGAATACCTTAATGTTGAACATGCGTGATAATCGCGGTAAATTCAGATCCGTAGCTACTACAACCGATTTAGGAAAAACCTGGACCGAGCATCCAACATCTTACAAAGATCTGATTGATCCTGTATGTATGGCGAGTATCATTAAAGCAAGAGTAAATGTAAACGGAAGCATGAAGGATGTGTTGTTTTTTAGCAACCCGCATACTAAATCCGGACGGTACAACATGACCATTCAGGCGAGTTTAGATATGGGTGAAACATGGCTACCTGCCCATCAATTGCTTTATGATGAAAGGGATTGTTTCGGATATTCTGCTCTGACTAAAATCGACGATCATACGATTGGGGTTCTGTACGAAGGATTCAGAGATTTATATTTTATGCGTATACCGGTGAGCGATATTATTAAATGATTCAGGGTACAAAACATATAAAAAAGCAAGACACTTTAATTAGGCGATTCGTGAAGAAGACAATTCATTGTCTTCTTCTTTTTGTTTTTTGTTATACTGGATTAAACGCACAGAATAGCAGAATAAAAATTGCCTGTGTCGGCAATTCTGTTACTTATGGAGCAGGATTAAAAGATCCTGTTAACCAATCATATCCTGCCTTGCTTCAAGAAAAAATGGGTGCTGGTTATGACATAAAAAACTTTGGTCGTAGTGGCGCTACCCTGCTGCGAAATGGTCATAATCCGTATTTTAAGACTGATGAGTTCAAAGCAGTCGTGGCATTTAAGCCGGATATTGCTGTAATCCATTTAGGATTGAATGATACAGACCCACGTAATTGGAATAATTACCGCAATGAATTTAAAGGAGATTATACCTGGTTGATTGATACATTTCGAAAACAAAATCCCGATGTAAAAATATTCATCTGCTTAACGACACCCATTTTTAATGATCATCCGCGTTTCCTGTCGGGAACCCGGGATTGGCATGCGCAGATTCAAACAGCCATCACAAAAATTGCACTGGCAGAAAATGTCTCCTTAATTGATCTACATACTCCCTTTTATTTTCGTCCTGATTTATTTCCGGATGCCCTTCACCCGAATGAAGAAGGGGTAGTTAAATTGGCCAAGACAATTTACAGCGCTATCACCGGAGATTACGGCGGTTTGCAGATGCCGTTTGTTTTTGCAAATGATATGGTGCTGCAAAGGGATCAGCCTATTCCCATTTTTGGAACAGCCAATGCAGGAGAAGAAGTGGTTGTAAAATTTAATCATAAAGTAAAGAAAGTCATTGCAGGGTCGGATGGAAAATGGAAAATTATACTGGATGAATCAGCTGCAGGCGGGCCCTATCAATTAGAAGTGAAGACAAGTAAAAAACAAATTCATTTTCAAAATATTTTAATGGGTGATGTATGGCTTTTGGCGGGCCAATCAAATATGCTTTTCAGGTTGAATGAGGCGAAGGAGGGAAAAAAAGGGATCGATTCCTCAAATAATAATCAACTTCGGTTTCTGCAATTAAATGCCCTCCGGGAAACAGATAATATTGCCTGGGATTCAACCGTTTTAAAACGCACGAATGAATTAAGTTATTTTTCCGGTTCCTGGCAAACAAGCTCTTCAGAAACAGCAACTAAATTTTCCGCCATTGGTTATTTTTTTGGATCCAGGATTCAAAAAGAAACCAAGGTTCCAATCGGTTTGATCCAGGTTGCTGCGGGTGGAGCACCAATTGTTTCATTTCTGGACAGGCACACTTTGGAGCAGGACAGTTATTTAGTGAATGAATTATACAATTGGAGAAAATCAGATTACCTGATGCCGTGGGTTCGCGAAAGAGCGTTAAAAAACATAGAACTTTCCAAAGATCCCAAACAACGTCATCCATATGAACCCGCCTATATTTTTGAAGCAGGTTTAAGTTCCTTCACCCAAACACCGATCAAAGGAATTGTATGGTATCAGGGCGAAAGCGATGCGCATAATATTGAATTGTACCAATATAATTTTGAAAAATTAATTCAAAGCTGGCGTTCAATCTGGAACAAAGATCTTCCGGTATATTTCGTGCAACTTTCCTCCATTGATCGGCCATCCTGGCCCTACTTCAGGGATATGCAGCGGAAAGTTTCAGAAGAAGTGCCGAACACCTTTATGGCAGTTTCCAGTGATGTAGGAGATTCGCTGGATGTGCATCCAAAAGAAAAGAAAATTGTGGGAGAGCGGCTTGCTTTACTGGCCCTAAAAAACACCTATCAGAAGAAAATTATCGCCGAAGGACCGGCGATTGAAATAGCGATTCAATCAGGAAACAAACTCATTCTTTTCTTTAAAAATGCACAAAAATTACAAACCCGGAATAAGGAAGTTTTACAAGGTTTTGAAGTGATGGATGAAAAAGGAAACATTTATTTGCCGAAGGCGGAAATGAATAAAAACACAGTGATTCTTTCTTTGCCAACGAAATATAAAATCAGTAAAGTGCTTTATGGATACAAACCATTTACAAGGGCTAATCTGGAGAATGATGCAGGGTTACCAGCCTCTACTTTTTTAATAAACGTTAGCATAAAATAATTTATTAAAAGTAACTTAAACGTTACCTTGCAATATGAAGGCAAAAGAACTGATTAAGCTAATTCAAAAGAATGGTTGGTTTTTTGAAAGACAATCTGGTAGTCATAAAATATTCAAACATCCAACAAAAAAAGGGATAGTTGTCATACCGGATCATGGAAAGGATGAAATAAAAATTGGTACCTTAAATTCAATTCTCAAACAGGCCGGCTTAAAATAATTTTGCTATTATAAACGAATAATTATTTTTTAAATAAAAAAGATGAAAACATTACAAGTAATAATCGAAAAAAGTGATGAGGGTTTATATGGAAGAATAGAAGGTCGCAAGAGCTACCTACCGGTCACTTATGGCAAATCTAAAAAGGAAGTTTTAGAAAATCTGATCACATTAATAAAAGATTACCAGGAAAATGAAAAAGAAGGAGATAATTTCTGGTTAAATCTAAGAACTGAAAACTTACAATTTGATATATGCTATGACTTACAATCCTTTTTTAGTGAGTACGACTTTTTAAACGCTTCAGCAATTGCCCGGCATGCAAATATGAATGAGTCGTTAGTTCGCCAGTACGCCACTGGAAAAAAATATCCCTCTTTGGAACAGGCTAAAAAATTGGAAGACACCATACACAATCTTACAAAAGAATTAAGCAAAGTATCATTGTATGCTGTATGAATTTCTATAAAGTCTTATTGCATACAACTACCGCTAAATAAATCAGTTTCCTTTCAATGAACTAATAAATTAATGAAAAAATCTTTAATGCTTTAAAAAACAACAAATATGCTACCGGACGAAACCTATCTTAAAAAACATACTGATTTTTATCGCAGGCAACTTTTAAATGATACCATCCCCTTCTGGTTCCCAAAAAGTGTCGATGAAGAATTCGGTGGCTTTTTATTAATGCGCGATCAGGAAGGGAATTTATTAGATGATGATAAAGCAGTTTGGATACAAGGCAGGGCAACCTGGTTGCTGGCTACCTTATACAATACGGTAGAACAAAAAAAAGAATGGCTGGATGCAGCAAAATCAGGTGTCGATTTTTTATTAAATCACTGTTTTGATACAGATGGGCAGATGTTCTTTCATGTAACAAGAGAAGGAAAGCCTATTCGAAAGAGACGATATTTTTTCTCAGAAACCTTTGCTGTGATTGCTTTTGCCGCTTATGCAAAAGCTTCCGGCGATGAAGAAATAGCAAATAAAGCCCGGGATCTTTTCGGAAAATGCATTGCTTATGCAACGGGCGAAATAAAACTAAACCCAAAATTTGAAGATACACGCCCTTCCAAAGGAATTGGTGTGCCTATGATCATGATGAACACGGCACAACAACTAAGAGAAACCATTGGTGATCCTAGATGTGATGAATGGATTACGAAATGGATCAATGAAATCGAAACCTTCTTCGTAAAAGATGATATCAAATGCGTGATGGAACAAGTGGCACCCGATGGAAGTATTATAGATCACATTGATGGCAGAACATTGAATCCGGGTCATGCAATCGAGGGAGCCTGGTTTATTTTGCATGAAGCGAAATATAGAAACAACGATCCGCATTTGATTCAGTTGGGCTGCAAAATGCTGGATTATATGTGGGAACGCGGCTGGGATAAAGAGCATGGCGGTATTTTATATTTCAGAGATGTATATGATAAACCGGTTCAGGAATATTGGCATGATATGAAATTCTGGTGGCCGCAAAATGAAACGATCATTGCAACCCTACTGGCTTACACACTTACAGGAGATGAGAAGTACAAGGACTGGCATACAAAAATTCACGATTATGCGTACTCTAAATTCCATGATAAAGAATTTGGAGAATGGTTTGGATATCTGCATCGCGATGGAACCGTTTCGCAAACCGCAAAAGGAAATTTATTTAAAGGGCCCTTCCATTTACCGCGGCAGGAGTGGTATTGCTCCTGTCTTCGTCGCTGGGACACCCATTTTTAAAAATTGAATAATTGTGCTAATATTTTCTGCTCTTCTGTTATTATCAGCGTTTTTGATATCTCATCATTTGATATGGGATGAACGATTTTTATTGCAAAAATCGTTTTAGCGATATTAATTGCTTTTTCAGGGCTTAGATTCGATTTTTTTTCATTGAGTTGTCTTTCCAGTTCTTTATAGATTTTATAAGCTACAAATGAGATACATATGTGTGCCTCTATCCTTCTTTGCACTCTATGGTAGATAGGTCGTATTTTTAAATCTGTCTTTGATACCCTGAATGCTTTTTCTATTTGCCATAATTGTTTGTAATTTTCTATAACTTCTTCATTCGTTAATTTAGTATTCGTTACATAACCTTTGAGTCCATCCCATTTCTTATCTGCTTCTATTTTATCATTATCAATTTGCAGATTGACGTTGCCTTTCATTTCTAAAAACTTATTGTAACCTCTGTTATTTATATGTGATTTTGTTAACTTCCCTGATTTGATTTGTTTATGGAGTTTTTCTAATCCTCTTTCCCTGTTGTAAGCGTCTTTTCGTGCTCTGGATTCGGAATAACTAATGATTAACCTGGTATTTCCCTGCTTTTGAATGAAAGATGTTTCTCCATTATTTAATGTCAATGAAACGATTTTCCTTTTAATGGCTTCACTTTCAGTTTTAATTTTGGCCCCTAAAATATATTCATAACCTTTTTCTTCCAGTAATTGTATATTCTCTTTGGATAATAATCCGGCATCTGCTATTATTACTAATTGTTCTACCTCATATTTAATTCTAAAATGTTCTAAGACAGGTAGCATTGTATGTCCTTCGAATTTATTGCCTTCAAAAATATCATAAGCCAAAGGATACCCACCAATACCAACTAATAAACCAAGTAAAATTTGTGGGTTACTATGTTTACCATCTTTTGAAAATCCAGCTTTGCGAAGCTCATCTTCACTCTCTGCTTCAAAATATATAGTGGTAACATCATAAAATACGAGTTGTATCTTACCACCTAAAATCTTTAAAGTATGTCCATAGCTGATTTGTTGCACAAAATCTTTTTGTGTGTTATACAACTTATCTAAATACCGATATACCTTTTGTACATCAATATTCATAAACTGGTATTTTGATAACAAATCAACAGTTTTAAGCTTACTGGCTGGATATAATAGCCTTCCAATTACTAACTGCCTGAAAAGGAGATCGTCAATTTTATTGAACCCAATTTCATCAAATAACTTCCCTATTAGAAGTTCACCGCCTGCTATAGTAAGTTGATCAACTCCCTCAAGAGTCTGCTCCATCTGTGCTTTATAATTTGTGAAATCAATTTCTTGTAACTTAGTCTGTTTGGTAATCCATCTTTTAGCTTCCGTTACCATGCGATCTATTTCATTTTTGTCTGCACTGCTGCCTACAGTATGTGCAACTTTATAGGTTCCGGAACTTTTATCAATTACCTGCACACTGATTACTCCGCTTTTGTTCTTCTTTTTACGGACAAACATTTTTTTATTGGCAAACATCTACCAAAATAAGCTAAAGAGAACACTGGGACACCCAGAATTTAGTCAAAAAAGTACTATTTAACTAAGAATCAATATGTTATGGATTATGAGATAATACTATTGTCGAAGACAGGAGGAGTGGTATTGCTGGAAGATGATGGGGTGATTTAATGATGGGTGATCGGTGATGGGGTGATGTGGTGATGGGTGATCGGTGATCGGGTGATTGGGTGATTTAGTGATTTAGTGATTTAGTGATTTTGCTGAAGTTTCTTTTTATAGGCAGCCATTACCTTAAGAATTTCTTCTGACTCATTTTTTATTTTAGTCATTTCATTTGCTATAATAAAATTCCCTTCAATTAACATTTCAATCCAGAAAAGATTTTCATCTGCTTCCTCTACAACTATGCATAGCTTGGCAAATCTTTCCCTTTCAGATCTTGACCTGCAAACTGCTCTATAGTTTGCAGCAACTGATGTGGATGAACGAACCAATTGCTTTCTGATAATACTCAATGCATCACTAAATTTTAGAGTTGAGGTAATATGAATAATTTCCAGTGCTAAACGTTTGGTCCGATATCTAAAGATTTCGTTGAATTCTTCTTGTTTCATGTTATTAATTATATATTATAAAAATAATCTACCATGAGATATTAAAAATGTCCCCCTTCAAGAATTATTCAACAGTCGATCTCCGTTCACCGCATCACTTCATCACCCAATCTCCCATCACCCCATCACCGATCACCCCATCACCCATCACCGATCACCCCATCACCCATCACCGATCACCCAATGACCCCATCACCAAATCACGACCACCGCCCCCTACATCAACGGCGAAAACAGCCGTACAAACTTCTCCCATAATTGGTGATGCCACCTCCGGGTATTCCAGGCAACAGGATCTATTTTTTCAGCATGTTCCAAATCCTGATAAAAGATATCACTCAATTGCATGGCAATTTCAGTGTCATACACTAAAGCATTCACTTCAAAATTTAAATCGAAGCTGCGGATATCCATATTTGCTGTACCTACAATAGCAATTTTATTATCAGCCACAAGTGTTTTGGCATGAACAAATCCTTTCCAGTATAAATAGATGTCCACTCCCACGCGGAGCAAATCGCCATAATAGGCTCTGGAGGCAGCATTCACCAGTTTGGAATCTGAAACACCCGGTACAAGTAATTTCACTTTGATACCACTCAATGCAGCCATAGATAAAGCATCCATCAAACTTTCTCCCGGGATAAAATAAGGAGTAGTAATTAATATTTCTTTCGTGGCCAGGTTAATCGCCTGTAAAATAGAATATAATATGGTGGGAGATTGTGAGTCCGGGCCTCCGGCGGCTATCTGAACTATTTTATTTTCAGTTTTAGAATATACCTCCATCCCTGGAAAAAATTCTGCCGTTGGCTGAAGTCTTTTGTTGGCACAAAAATTCCAATCAGCAACAAAAAGATTTTGCAGAAATTGTACTCCGGGTCCATCAATCCGTAAATGGGTGTCCCTCCAAAACAATTGATCCTTATTCTTACCATTAATATATCGATCGCTGATATTCACTCCGCCCACAAATCCTGTGATACCATCTACCACTATGATCTTCCGGTGATTCCGATAATTGATTCTGTTGGCAAAAGCGATATAGTTTATTTTATAGAATGGAAAAGCGCTTACATTTCCTTCCCGCAATCTCCTGGCAAGTGTTTTGCGTATAGAGCGGCTTCCAAAATCATCATATATAAATCTGACTTGCACTCCTTCTGCGACTTTTTGGATGAGAATATTTTCTATTTCCCGGCCAATCTCATCATCTTCATAAATATAGTATTCGATGTGGATATGGTGTTTTGCACTTCTGAGTACTTCCAAAACCTCCGGGAATTTATTTTCTCCATTTAAAAGAATTTTTACCGAATTATAAGGTGTAAGAGGGCTACCGATATCTTTCAATAAAAGCATGGCCAATTCTTTATTTGCCTGCACAGCTTCTTTATTCTCCTGGATTGTTTTTTTCGAATAGAGGTACACTTTTTCCCTTAGTTTCTCGGCCAGGTCTGTCCCTTCAAAAATTCGTTTGCTATAAATTTTCTTGTTCCGATAATTATTTCCAAAGAAAAAATAAAATAAAATCCCCACAACAGGCACAAAGACTACAAACAACACATAGGCAAAAGTTTTTGTTACACTACGTGTGTCTCCGATGATTTTTAAACAAACCAAAATGACAATAACTACATAAATGAATGTCTCCAAAATCAGCAGCCAATTCATATCTGATAATTAAAAGTTAGAAATGTATTTAAGGAAAAATAATCAAAGAAAATTTCAGAACTACAGAAACGACAAACAAATATTCATCCAAATAATACAAAAAGTTTCCGGCTTTTTTATCACAATGAGCCAACATCTAAATACTAAATGCTATTGCCAAAGAAAAAATAAGCCAATAAAATAGACGTCGTAATACCAACCAAATCAGCGAGAAGCATCGCTCCGATAGTGTACCTTGTATTCTTAA
>JBDSBN010000205.1:0-3510 GCA_039921585.1 Ginsengibacter sp.
CCTCCTCCTCCAAACCCGCCACCACTGGATCCTCCACCACTAAAGCTTCCGCCACTACCTGATCTGCCTGATGGTGAACTATAAAAGTTTTGGCTCATAGCGTTCATAGATTTATCCAGACTGTTCATGAAATTCATGGTATTAAATTGTGCGCCGGCGTATCCGGCAGAATACCACGATGGTGGTGGAATATCCAGACCTTTTAATTTATCTTTCCATGTATCAGCAATATCAAAAACGATTGCATAGGGCAATACTTTATCGAAATAATGTTCATCCTGCTTTAAAAATTCTTTTAATCGGTCCGTTTCTACAGATTTCAGAAACTCTTTAAATCCTAATAATTCAGCATAGAGTTCCATGCCTCTTGCACTCTTCTTTGGCATAAAAAAGCCGGTAATCAGCAGGGTGAGTCCCGACAGGAAAATTGCCAGACCTGGCCATTTATTGATTTCAAAATCTATCAGGAAATAAACAAGGCCAAACCCGGTAATACCGATTCCAAAAAAAATAAAAAGGGCTCCAATCCCTCTGGAATATGGTACATAATATTGTTCCCTATTCACTTTAGATTCCAATTCTTTCTTTGACTGATCCATAGTCGTATAAAGAACATTTTTAAGACTTGTCAACTTTACTGTATCTCCAGTTTTAAAGATTCCGTTGAATAGTGTTTTTTCAAAATCGAGAGTATCTGCTGGAAGATCCTGGAGTTTCACAAATTCATATTCTTTGGTCTTAAGCAACCCAAGAAAGGATTTCTCTTCTATTTCATTGATTTTTAAATATCCACCTGCTCCCCAGTACGGTACTAAGGCAGTTAGATCGCGCTGATCTAATTTGCCATCCACAATATATCCGGACACACTGGGACTGACTTTTTCGGGCGGATAAAATTCTGTACGGATGGTGATTTTTTCATTTTTGCCATATCTCTTCCAAACATTAAACAGGATAAAAAATACAAGTATCGGAAGTATCAACCAACCAAACCGGTAATAGGTAAAATCGGGTTGTTTAAGAAAGTCTTTTGGAAACTGAATTCCTGTCGTAAGACCTTCATTGGGCTGTAAAATAGTTGTGGTATGACCAGAAAGAATCTGATTATTCTTCCAGGAAGCGGAAGTGTTATTCTCTGTGGAGCCCATTGGACCCGTTGCTAAAAAACACTCTGTTTTTCCTGGCAATGGCTTATATAATTCAATGGTAAAATGGACCTTATCTATAGTCGTATTCCATTGCAATCCTACAAGGTTGAAATAAAGTTCTGAGTGGTTTTCAAAAAAATTAATGCTATTCAGCACAGTATAACTGATAATATACTGCTGATGGTTATTCACCTCAATATTCTCATCCCCTATTCTAATTTTAACCAGGTCATCTTCTATTATCGTTTCATAATTATAGCCTTTAACCTTAATGTCCTTGACGATAAGTCTG
Source organism: Ginsengibacter sp. (assembly GCA_039921585.1). Taxonomy (GTDB): domain Bacteria; phylum Bacteroidota; class Bacteroidia; order Chitinophagales; family Chitinophagaceae; genus Ginsengibacter. The sequence goes on from JBDSBN010000205.1 coordinate 1,441, forward strand.
ATCTTATTTCCTGAAACAAGCTGCTGATTTGCTTTTTCAGTTCCTTTTATCAATTCAGAGATGGGATATCTATATAAGAACGCACGAATGATTCCGTGCCTTGGTTGAGTGAAATTCACATCAATTGTTTCAGTTACATTCACTGAAGCATCCTGATTCACATTTACTTTAATATCGTAATTCTGAACTGTAAATGCTTCCTGCGCCTTTACTGAAACAACAGAGAAAAATACCAATATAATATGGAGGACAAATCTTTTCACTTCTTTCACTTAAAACTTCACTTCTACATTCTGAGCTTCTGCCTGATCTTCCAATTCAAAGAACTCACGCGGAGTAAAGTTTGTCATGCCAGCCACAACATTGCCGGGAAATTGTTGAATACCTGTATTGTAATCCCGAACAGTGGCATTATAGTAGCGGCGTGAATTTCCCAATTCACCCTCTATATTTTGTAGAGCAGTTTGTAATTCCAAAAAGTTCTGATTGGCTTTTAATTCCGGGTAGTTTTCAGCAATTGCCAATAACCCCCTGAGCGCACCACCAAGCACCTGATTGGCTTGTGCTGCTCCCTGCACATCTCCTGAAGGCACTGCTACGGCTGTGTTACGAGCCTGAGTGACTTTTTCAAATGTTTCGCTTTCATGAGTTGCATATCCCTTAACTGTATTCACAAGATTCGGAATCAGATCAAATCGTTTCTTTAAAAATACCCGAATGTCACTCCAACTATTATCTACCTTTATTCTTGCTTTAATAAAGCCGTTATACATGCTTATTATCCATAAAACCAACAAGGCGATAACGCCAAGAACTATCCAGAGTATCATAATATATGTTTTAAATTAAAGTTTAAAATAAAGCGTAAAATCGTAAAGGTGATGCAATATAGTAAATGTGTCTCAACTTTAACTGCTCAATATTTATTATTTTTCTATTTATATACTACGAATTTTCCATGGAAAAATGATTGGAATTTACGTAGAATTGTGAGGGATAATATTGTTGGCTGTTTTTTTGATGACAAGGTAAAATAAATAATAGGATAATAGAAATATGAAAAAGAAAATAACCTTTAAAGGTTTATGGAAAGTAATTAAAAATAGTTTTAGTGGATTTTCTGAGGACAAAATCACCAAAAAAAGTGCCTCCCTTGCTTATTATACTGTTTTTTCTTTAGGTCCTTTATTAATTGTCATTGTCTTTTTGGCCAGTGTGTTTCTTGAAAGAGAAGCTGTTGAAGGAACAATATATTCTACAATGAATCAGTTCATTGGTTCAAATGCAGCCCTCCAATTGCAGGAGATGATAAAAAACACAGCCATTAATAAATCCGGAACATTGGCAATCGTTGTGGGTTCTATTACCTTACTTATCGGGGCCACAACTGTATTTGCGGATATGCAGGATTCGATCAATTCTATTTGGGGATTAAAAGCGAAGCCCAAATCCGGAATTGTAAAATTAATAAAAGACAGACTTTTATCTTTTGGAGTTGTGGCTAGTCTCGGATTTTTATTATTGGTTTCACTGGGCGTATCTGCCATAATAGATGCTTTGAACGACCGGCTAACAGAGGTTTTTCCAGGCCTGGAGGTAACTCTCGTTTATATCGGAAATATGACGATTTCGTTTATCATAATCACTCTCTTATTCATGATTATTTTTAAGGTACTTCCGGATGCAAAGATTAAATGGAAGGATGTACTGTCCGGTTCAATTGCCACGGCCATTCTTTTTATGGTGGGTAAATTTGGAATCTCCTTTTATATAAGACAAGCAGATATTGGTAGTTCTTATGGAACAGCCGGCTCTCTGGTGGTTGTATTAGTATGGATTTATTATTCTTCTATCATCCTCTATTTTGGAGCAGAGTTTACCAAAGCTTTCGCCGTAGAATATGGTAGTAATATTCATCCCAATGAGTATAGCGTCATTTCTAAAACCATGGAAATAGAAATGGAGGGAAGTGTTCAGGATGCAGAAAAAGAAATAAAAAAAAAACGGCTAGAGCAGCAAAAATTAAATGAACAAAAACAAAATAAAAAATAATTTACCAAAGTGGTTTAT
>JBDSBN010000206.1:0-5686 GCA_039921585.1 Ginsengibacter sp.
AGAAAGCCTTTGGTTTAAAGTAGATGGAAAAAACATCGATGAATTAGGCTCTATGGATTTGAACAAACTTTTCACCTGGTTTGAAGGTATTGAGGATAGGTTGAGTCAGCGACAAAATATAATTGCCCGGGATATTTTAAAAGAAATCAGGGAGCGCATTCAGTTTTTATTGGATGTAGGACTGACGTATTTGAGTTTGGGCCGACCTTCTAAAAGTCTTAGTGGAGGTGAGTCACAGCGAATAAGACTCGCAACTCAAATAGGATCGCAACTGCAGGGAATCACCTATATTTTAGATGAACCAAGTATTGGTCTGCATCAGCGCGATAATCAGCAATTGATTAAAGCTCTTCAAAATTTAAGAGATATTGGTAATAGTGTCATCGTCGTAGAGCATGATAAAGATATCATGATGGCAGCTGATTATTTGGTGGATATTGGACCAGAAGCGGGTAAGCATGGAGGCAATGTGATAGCAAGTGGGATCCCATCGGATGTCATGAAGTTGAATACTGTGACTTCCTCTTTTTTAAACGGGAATGCGCAAATTACCATTCCAAATGAAAGAAGAGAAGGGAACGGCCATTCTATAAAGCTAAAAGGAGCATCCGGTAATAATTTGAAAAATGTATCTGCTGATTTTCCTCTGGGAAAATTTATTTGTGTTACCGGCGTAAGTGGAAGTGGAAAATCAACTCTGATAAATGAAACACTTTTTCCAATACTAAGCACTCATGTATATCGCAGCAAAACCGAACCACTACCCTATAAAAAAATAGAAGGATTGGAGTTTATTGATAAAGTAGTAGAAATCGATCAATCCCCGATTGGTCGTACTCCCCGCAGTAATCCGGCTACTTATTGTGGATTTTTCACGGATATCCGAACACTATTTGCCTCCGTGCCGGAATCAAAAATCCGAGGCTATAAACCAGGAAGATTTTCGTTTAATGTAAAGGTTGGCCGGTGTGATGTATGTGAGGGTGCAGGCATGAGGGTTATAGAAATGAACTTTTTACCGGATGTATATGTAAAATGCGAAAAATGTAATGGGAAGCGATATAATCGTGAAACACTAGAGATCAGATACAAAGGAAAATCCATCAGCGATGTGTTAGAAATGACCGTCGAAGAGGCCGTAGAGTTTTTTAAAAATGTCCCGTTTATATACCGCAAAATAAAAGTATTAGAAGAAGTGGGCCTTGGATATATCACCTTAGGCCAAAGTGCCGTTACAATTAGCGGAGGGGAAGCACAAAGAGTCAAACTTGCTACCGAATTAAGCAAAAGAGATACAGGAAAAACTTTTTACATTTTGGATGAACCGACTACCGGTCTTCACTTTCAGGATATCCAACATCTGATCAATGTGCTGGACAAATTAGTCGATAGGGGCAACACGGTTTTAGTAATTGAACATAATATGGACATCATCAAAGTAGCCGATTATATTATTGACCTTGGACCTGAAGGTGGCGAAGGTGGCGGAAAAGTTTTATTTGAAGGCACTCCGGAGCAACTCGCTAAAAAGAAAGTTGGGTTTACCGCTTCTTTTCTAAAAATAGAATTAAACGGACAAAAAAAAGGCAAAGCATAGTAACAAAATCAAAAACTTGTGGTTTCAGGGGTTACTACGCATAAGATTGTGCAGAGCATTTCCAGACTTGACTTTTATTATATACTTTGCCGTGTTCCAGAGGTGAACATTAAACTAAAATATTTTAGGACAGCGCATTTTGTAAGCTGCATTCCTATTAAAACTATTTTCAAAAACAGGCCCTAATTTAACTCCAATTTTTATAAAGGTTGTAAAATACGAATCATTTTGATTTGGATTTCCTCTTTGTACTCCCGGTGCATTTCTTGAAAGGTTTTGATTTACAATAGCATGAACCTTATCAGAAATTTTTCTAGCCGTTACTGCATCTCCTGGGGAAAGATATTTATCGAATAAATTTGGATTGATATAAGTTGTGCTCACATCATCTATATAATCCGTAAAGGATTTTCTAAGCAACAATTCAAAACTAATATTGACCCTTTCAGAAAGCATATATTTAAGTCCCACACCCATGGGAATATTTATTTGAGTAAGTGCATACTCTTTGCGATCAGGATATTCATCCATCCCCTGCCCCTCCGTTCGTAATGGTTTCAAATAATGCCAGGTTACATTTCCATTATTATCTGTTAATGAACCCTGAGGATTAAACTTAAATGCCCCCACTCCAAGAACTCCATAAGGTCTTAATCTGGGTTTATATTCTTCATTATCACTATGCAACAACATTAAGGGATACAATTCTGCTGCAACATATAATTCAGTAATGTTACTTTTAAAATCCAGGTTCCGCTGTTTCCTGAATAATTCATGAGAGCCATTATTTTTAATGATCCGATCATCGCCTTCTAACACGCCCATTTGGAATGCAGCCCTTACCCCCAGCCAATCATTAGGATATACCGCAACAAAAGCCCCCTTCATTATTTTAGTAACAGATAAATTGACGTCCTTCACAAAGTGGGTTCCTTTCCCCCTATTTCCACCGAGATCTCCCAGGAAGAAAGAAGGACCGACATTGATTCCAACTTCCACTCTGGTTCTTTCATTTCCAAACACTAATGCCTGTGCAGATATAGATTCAGATAGTAAGAAAAATAACGAAAATAGAAAGCACGTAAACCAAATGAAGTGTAAACGTTTTTTCATGAAAAGTAAGTTTGATTAATAGGGACAAATAATAATTTCTTTCGTGCCTTTCAATTTCCGGCAACGAATTAATAACGGAATACAAGAATTATTATTGTATAATATATCGAAACTAAGCAGTCAGTTCCATCCTGATATGGGGAATGTCATCCTCCAGATAGATGTCACTTATCTGGGCAAAAGAGAAAGACTCATAAAATCTTTTTAGATAATATTGAGCACTTATAGCAATATTTACCTGGCCATAAAGATTATACACTTCCCGGATTGACCGGGTCATTAATTCTTTCCCTAATTGGTGTCGACGAACTGATAAAGCAGTTAATACCCGGCCGATGGAGGCTTTTCCGGCAAAAGAAATTCCCGGCGGCAGCACCCTGGAATAAGCAACCAACCGATTATCCTGCCAACCACATAAATGATGCGCTACAAAATCTTTTTCATCACAATCCAAATAAGGGCAATTTTGTTCTACGATAAACACTTCATTTCTGAGTTGCAGAATTTTATATAATTCCATGTTTGTCAGGTCCGAGAATAAGGTGCATGTCCAAATTGTTTCCAAGGCAGGGCGTTAATCATTTTAAAATAAAAAACAAAAGTATTGAAGTAAAATTAATGCAAAGCCACAACTTTTTTTATCCCGTTTTAAATAAAAAATCTCGTTTTAATGAGATCTGATTAGAATAAAAAAATCTACTTCGGCAAAAGTTACCCGGTTTGTTGCAGAAATCTTTTCCCTGATTCTCCATAAGAAATGATCTTTTCAAATCACTTGTTGATTATTTCTATTATTAATACCTTTCATATAAATTATAAGCATGAAAGCAGTTCGTTTAGTTGGTATTAATCAACCCCTGCAAATGCAGGAAATCCCAATCCCCGAAATTGGAGAAAGAGATATTTTAGTAAAAATTAAAGCTGCAGGAATTTGTCATTCCGATGCCCATTATCGTGCAGGGATCTCTCCTGTAAGCTTTACTCCTCTTACCCTCGGCCATGAGGTATCCGGTGTGGTAGAAAAAATAGGTGAAAAGGTGAAAAATATAAAAACGGGCGACAGGGTTTGTCTCCATTACCTGATTACTTGTGGCGATTGTTCTCATTGCTCCTCCGGAAATGAACAATTTTGTCCGGAAGGGAAAATGATCGGACATCATACAAATGGAGGGTTTGCAGAATATATTGCGATTCCAGCCCGCAATGCCATTCATTTACCTGAAGAGATTTCATTTGAACAAGGAGCCACGCTCATGTGCGCTTCTGCCACCGCATTTCATGCATTACTTAAAAGCAGAATTAAGCCAGGTGATAAAGTAGCCGTGTTTGGTGTGGGCGGATTAGGTCAGTCTGCCATTCAGCTTGCAAGGGCATTTGGCGCCCTGGAAGTATTTGCCATAGATATTCATCAAAACAAGCTTACTGCAGCTGCCAGTTTTGGGGCTATTCCGGTTAATAGCAAGGAAAGGGATGCCGTGCTCGAAATTGGCCGCCTCACAGGGAATAAGGGTGTGGATGTAGCTATAGAAATGATTGGATTACCAGCTACTCAAAAACAGGCAATACAAAGTCTGGGTGTTCTTGGTCGGGCAGTATTAGTGGGCTTGTCCGATAAAAATCTCGAAATTCATTCCTACACAGAATTACTCGGAAAAGAAAATGAAATCATCGGATCTAATGATCATAGGTTACAGGAATTACCTACGCTGATAGAATTTGCCAGAAAGAAGATACTTGATGTCTCCAAAGTAGTAACACATACGATTCCACTGGAAGAAAACAGGATCAATACCGTTCTGGATAATTTCGGCAAATTCAGCGAAGATATTCGAACAGTAATCATTCCATAACAGGAATAATTATTAACGGCGCCGCATCTGTCGACTATTTCCACCTCCAAATTGCCTTGGAAAGTATGAAAATGATATCATGTAATAATTCTGTAAAACATTCGCAACTCCGGTAGTAAGCGTATTGTTATTACCTGTGTTAATAACGCTGATGTTTTGTTGTAAAATATCCAATGCAGAAAATTTTAATTCCCCTGTATTCCCTTTCAGAAAACGATAATTCAGATTCGCATTTAAGATTGTAAAATCAATATTTTTCGCATTGGTAGATGAAGTCGTATTGTAACTGATGTTACTACTCAATGATATTTTAATGGTAAAATTATAATTAGCACTCACGGTTGTGGTTTTGGTAGAATTTCCAAACTGCCGGTTATTTAAACCTGATTGTTTTGACTGGAAAAAAGAAACATTCTGGGCTAAATTGATTATCAGCAATTCTTTTAAGGTATAATACAAATCTAAACCATGACTATGATTAAAATTACTTGAATAATTGAGGATGCTGTTCACATAATTCGGATTTTCCGAAATACCAAAGTTGGTCCGCAAATTAAGCTGGATCTGATTTTCCGAAAGTTTAAAGGCTTTATTTACACTAGCACCTATATTGGCAAATTTATTTCCATTAGCATTTACAGAATAATGAGTGGTGCGACCCAGATTATCGATGATACTGCTATCAACAATACTATTATCAATGTAGCCTGCACTAAGGTTCACATTGTAACCAAACATTGCCTTGGATTTGCTACTGCTATGATCCATAGAAACCGAAAAGTTTTTTTTGTCAAATGGTTTGAGGGATGGATTTCCGAGCCGGATGTTGTATAAATTAGTACTATCTACAAGCGGCGCAATTTGATTAACGGTTGGATACCCCGAAGTGGCATTATAGCTTAACTTATAATTTGTACGATACTCCCCAACCTGATTATTATTATATGTAATAGAAGCATCCGGTACAAATTTCTGATAGCTTTGATTTATATTTTGAAACGCATGTCAGGAGATGTTTTGCTGATTATAAAACTGCCAGTTTGCATTCACATTTATCTGCAGTTCTTTAGTATACCGGTTAGTTAATTCCCTTTTAAATGACTTACCAAATCGAATTCCCGGATCT
>JBDSBN010000207.1:0-4119 GCA_039921585.1 Ginsengibacter sp.
ACAAAAAATCTACCTCTGTCCTGTAATTTATCAATAGAATAGCCGGTCGTTTTATATGTGTTTTTGGATAACAATACACCGTTATTTCTACCGGGAATTGGTCCTTTCCATGGTTTGTATTCCAGGAATCTATGCGCCATTACAGCTTCACCAGCGGTATTTGTTAACATCGTAGAACGTAATCCAATCAATCCACGGGATGGGATTTCAAACTCCAGATGTTGTGTATCGCCTTTGCTTTCCATGATGAGCATTTCGCCCTTACGCTGTGTCACCAAATCGATCACACGGCCGCTATGTTCAGCAGGTACATCTACAACTAATATTTCAAATGGTTCGTGTTTTTTACCATCAATTTCTTTCGTAATTACCTGTGGTTGCCCAATCGTTAATTAGTATCCTTCTCTGCGCATGGTTTCTACCAATACACTTAAATGAAGAATTCCTCTTCCATATACCATAAAGCGTTCCGCGCTGTCTGTAGGACTAACACGCAAAGCAAGGTTTTTTTCCAGTTCTTTTTCTAATCTGTCTTTCAAATGACGGGAGGTTACAAACTTTCCGTCTTTTCCAAAGAAAGGAGAGTTGTTAATGCTGAACTGCATATTCATGGTCGGTTCATCTACACTAATTACTTCAAGAGCTTCCGGATTGTCATAATCTGCTAATGTTTCACCAATATTAAATCCTTCAATTCCTACTACTGCACAAATATCTCCTGCTTTTACTTCACTTACTTTTTTCTTACCTAAACCTTCAAAAACATATAATTCTTTCACCTTTGTTTTCTGAACTTTTCCATCCAGTTTCATGAGAGAAAGATTTTGACCTTCTTTGATGGTTCCACGCTGTACTTTTCCAACGGCAATTCTTCCTAAAAATGAAGAATAATCCAAAGAAGTAATTTGCATTTGCAATGTTCCAGGCTCATGAGATGGAGGTGGAACTTTGTCAAGAACGACATCTAATAAAGGGAAAATATTTTCTGCAGGAGTCAAAGAAGTATTAAACCAACCTTCTTTACTTGAACCGTAAACAGTAGTGAAATTCAATTGCTCTTCTGAAGCATCAAGGTTAAAGAATAACTCAAATACCGCATCGTGTACTTCTTCCGGGCGACAATTTGGTTTATCTACTTTATTGATTAAAACAATCGGACGAAGACCTAATTGCAACGCTTTTTGCAATACAAATCTTGTCTGAGGCATAGGACCTTCAAAAGCATCTACCAACAGAACAACCCCATCAGCCATTTTTAATACTCTTTCTACTTCTCCACCAAAATCACTGTGACCAGGTGTATCGATAACATTTATTTTGACACCTTTGTATGTAACCGCAATGTTTTTACTAAATATAGTAATTCCTCGTTCTCTTTCGAGGTCGTTGTTATCCATAATTAACTCGCCCGATTCCTGGTTTTCCCGGAAAATATTCGTGCTGTGAATGATTTTGTCAACCAAAGTTGTTTTTCCATGATCAACGTGTGCTATAATAGCGATGTTTCTGATATCCATAAAGTAATTTAACCAAAGGGCTTTTGTTTATTCGCCCTGAATTTTTTTAAGGGAGCAAAGCTACACCAATTCACGTTCTTAGCAATAAAAAAACGAAAACTTAACAGTTAAAGAATGTAAATTTGTTATGGGTTGCAAGCCTATGTATTGTTCCATAAATTTTTTATTTAAAATCGAGTTTACTTGAAAAACACCAGAATACCTAATCTCAGCACATGTATCATCCTGGATCTAATTGGTTTATCCAGCTATTTATTGCCGGTATTTGGAGAGACATTTGATTTTGTTTGGGCACCTGTATCAGGTATCGTTTTTTATTTTTTGTTCGGCATGAAACGATTTGGAATGTTGGGTGGATTGTTTTCGATAGTAGAAGAAATCTCTCCTGGTTTAGATTTTATACCCACCTTTACCATTGCGTGGTTTATCCGTAACCGCGAATTAAAAAAAGACTTATTGAAGCTGAATTAAGTGTTGATCTTAAACACTTTGATGTATGAGAATTTGGGCGTGCCCCTTCTGGTCGGGCTATCCGCTTCAATCTTTTTCTTTTCGTTCCTCAAAGAAAAAGGATTTCCGCTTCTATCCCTCACGCAGTGCAACGATTGTTACTGATTTTATTAAATGAGTGCATTTCTGATTGGATCATGGATTCACTCTAGAATAGTAATTATTAATCCGTATTTATTATAAGAATAGAATTTTATAGGTAAACTTAGAAAATAGAATCCTCCAAAATTGCTAACGGGAGAAGACGACATCTTCTCCCGTTAGCAATTTTGTTACTATTATTTTGTATTAATAGCCAGTTTTAACCGGGCAAAATAATAAGCTCCATTATATCCCTGTTGCTCTACACGTCTGCTAAAAAGAAATCTTCCAAGACTTTGATTGTTGCTATGCGCCTGTATATCCGGATATACATTGAACAGATTATTTGCACCGACCACAACGGATAATTCTTTGGTAAGCTGATACGATAAGGAAAGATCAGTCACTGTTTTAGCAGAAAATGTTTGATCAGTAGCTTCTGCTTTTCCGGTAAATGCATTTAAGATGATATTTTGGGAAAAGGGATCTGCTGCTGAATTTCCTCCGTCTTTATATACAACTTCTCCAAACCGTACGAAACGCAGCATGACTCCAAATTTGTTCACCTTGTAATTGGCAGAAAAACTAATTTTACTATGTGGATTCGCATCTTCAAATCTGCTTTGATCTTCTCTGTTGAAGTAATTTTTCAACTGTCCTCCGTTCTTCAAGATGTCGGAAGCTCGAATAATTGGTTTGCCATTGGAATCTTTTTTAACCGTGTTTTTGATAAAGGTGCCAGCAAGTGATGTGGACAGTGTTTGTCCTTTTCCTACTTTCATATTGTAAGAAAAAACAGCTTCCAATCCGGTGGCTCTTGTATCCACTGCATTTGTAAAAAAGTTAGCCGTATTGGCACCTGCATTGTCAAGAATCGCTTTTATCTGATCACTTGTTTTCCCATCAAAATTATTCGTAAGAATAATCCGGTCTTTAATATCGATTTGATAAGCATCCACAGTTACCTCAAAACCTTCAAAAGGTTTGGAAGCAATACCAGCAGAATAAGACACACTGGTCTCCTCTTTTAATTTAGGGATACCTAGCAATCCGGCCAATTTACTATCATTGGTAAATGTACCCGCCTGAACGGGAACCAGACTGCCGCCCTGAGAAATGAACAGCGTATTTGTTTTTTCATAAAATCGTTGCTGCATGGATGGAGCCCGGAAACCGGAACTGATGGATCCGCGAATTAGAAATTCATCTGTAAACTTGTATCGGGTTGCAACTTTATAATTCAGCGTTGATCCGAAATCACTATAGTTTTCCAACCTTAAGGCTCCACCTACCATAAACTGCCTGGAGAAATCCTGCTCCAGATCAATATATCCGGCAATATTATTTCTGGTTTTATCACCATTTAATGTGCTTAGAAAACCAGGAAATACCTGTGCCCCGGCTGATGCAGCGGATGGAACATCAAAGTTTTTATAAGATGCTTCTTCACCCGATCTTATGCCAAAACCATCAATTCTATATTCCAATCCTGCACCTACATTTAACCCTTCAAGAACGCTAAATCTTTTTGAAATATCCGCATTTACAGTGTTCTGATAAAACTTCAATTGACCTGCATCGAAGGAAGTTTGTTTATTTCCAGCCATCGAAAATTGAGTATAATTGGCAGAATTGCTCACTCCAAAACCGAAGGTGTTGATGCCATAGGTGTTGCTTAGGTCAAAATTCCAGTCATTGAATTTTGTTCGAAAACCAGCTGTTGTTGAAAAGTCCTGGATATCCGTATTTATTTCGGGTAAAAATCCATTAGGATAAATGGCGAAAACTTTATCGGCATATATTTTTGCACTGCCCGGAATAATTGCAGGATACCTATATAATCCGGTTGCATTTCCGTTCTTTTTACTATATCCCCCAAAAGCGTAGATCTCTCCGTTTAATCCTACCGGATAGGCGAAATTGTAGAAGCCTGCTCCACTTTTCATTGCAGAATTCCCTGCGCGAAGGTCAAATGTATTCCGGTTGGTTCCTCTGGCACTCATAATAGAAT
>JBDSBN010000208.1:0-4855 GCA_039921585.1 Ginsengibacter sp.
CGGTTATTTATGAGATTACAACGCCAAATAACGAAAGAAGAATTATTGAAGAAAAAGGCTATGGAAAAAAAGATGAACAGGGAAAAGTGATCGAAATTTTTGGAACAGCTCAGGATATCACTGCAAAAATGCTCGTAGAAGAAGCTTTAAGATTGAGCAATGAAAATTATAACCTGATATCAAAAGCCACTAATGATGCTATATGGGAATGGGATATTCAAACCGGCCAAATAACTAAATCAGGAGATGGCTTTAAGATATTATTCGGATATGAAAATGATTTTGGGATCGAGAAACACCATGCAAACCATCACCTGATTCATCCGGAAGACTTTAAAGATGTTTTAGAATCTCAAAAAATAGTTTTTGAAAATCCGGCAGAAAACTATTGGGAGAAAGTATTCAGATTTAGGAAAGCCGACGGAAAATATGCATACATTCATAATCGCGGATACATTGTACGGGATAATAGCGGAAAGCCAATACGAATGATTGCAGCCACACAGGACGTAACAGTTTACAAAGAACAATTAAATGAAATAAAGAATCTTCAGCAGAATTTGCAGATAACAATAAATGCCACAGATGATTTAATCTGGTCTATTGATAAAGATTTAAAGATTAAAACTGCAAATAAAGCCTTCTTAGAATTTACCAGCTATATATTCCCTGAGGGAAATATTCAAGATATTGATTTCAATTCCCTTAACCTGGAAATAAAAGAGAAAGAGAAATGGGAAAAGATTTATGCCCGTGCTTTAACAGGAGAAAAGTTCAGTTTTACTGATGATGTACTGAATAATCAAACAAAAGAATGGAGGCATTTCGTTACAACCTTTTCTCCCATAATAGATAAAAATGAAAATATATCCGGGGTAGTATGTTTTGCTAAGGATATTACTGAACTAAAAAATTCAGCTCTGGAATTACAGCACTCTGAAAAAAGATTTAAGGATCTGTTTCAATTAAGTCCTCAACCAAAGTGGCTTTTTGAAAAGGACACATACAAGATTGTGGAGGTAAATAAAGCAGCGATTGATCATTACGGGTATACAGAAAAAGAATTTCTAAACATGACCCTTCATGATTTAGGGTCTAAGAATAATCCTGACGTCACTCAACAAAATATTAATGATAAAATAAAAAATAAAGCAGAACACAATAAGGTATATAAACATCGGAAAAAGAATGGGGAAATTATCTATGTTCGAATTTACAGTACTACCTTAGAATTTGACGAACATTCCTATTTACTAATAACCGCCATTGACATTACAGAAAGAAGAAAACAAGAACATAATATAAATAAAGCAATTATTAAGGCTCAGGAAAACGAACGATTTGAAATAGGCAGCGAACTTCATGATAACATCTGCCAACTTTTGGTAAGTAGTAAAATGAGAACTAGCATCTTAAAAGAGCACATTCCAAAAGAAAAAATGACCATATTTGAAGAAAGTCAGGATTATATTGTAACCGCTTTAGATGAAATAAGGAATCTCTCCCATCAGCTTGCGCCTTCCTTCTTTAGTGAGATTACTATGGAAGAATCTATTCACAAATTATTTGACTCTGTCAATTTCTCAGGTAAATATCGTATCCATTTAGATTTCTGCCCACAAATAAACGAACAAGATATGAGCCTGGACATGAAATTAAACTTGTATCGTATTCTTCAGGAGCAATTTAAAAATATCTTAAAATATGCAAATGCCACTGTAGTTCATGTAGATATTCATCAACATGAAAATTTACTTACGATGAGCATTGCCGATAATGGTGTTGGTTTTGACTCAAAAACAGTAAAAAGTGGAATCGGAATCAGCAATATGAAACGAAGGGCAGAATTATGCTCAGGAGAATTTTTCCTTAAAACCGCTCCCGGAAAAGGAACGGAAATAACGATTATTTTACCGATTGATAATACAATGGATTCATAAGGCTCCTATTTCACCCCACATGTCTCAATTATTGACAACAAAGAAAACAATTGAATTCCCAATTGTATCATGGAAAGGATTTATGTAAATTAAGTAAACATAAAAAACAGCGCCACATTGGATTTTCCGATGTGGCGCTGTTTAATATAAAAAGGAGATTACTATTCCACCCAATCGGCAATAAATAGATTTGTATCCCTGGTACCGCCATTATTCCTGTTGCTACTGAATATCAACTTTTTTCCATCCGGACTAAACATGGGAAATGCATCAAAACCATTATCCCTGCTCACTTTTTCGAGCCCATTACCATTGATATCTGTGATATACATATTGAAAGGGAATCCTCTTTTGTATTCATGATTACTACAAAAAATCACATGCTTACCGTCAGGCATAAAGTTGGGCGCCCAATTTGCCTGGCCCAGATTTGAAATTTGTTTTGCATCACTTCCATCTTTATTTGCTATCCACAACTCCATATTTGTAGGAGCTACAAGACCCTGTGCTAATAAATCATTATAATCTTTAATTTCCTCCGGAGTGCTGGGACGACTTGCACGCCACAATATTTTTTCTCCATCAGGACTAAACCAGGCTCCGCCATCATATCCGGGCAAATCTGTAATTTGTTTTACATTATTCCCGTCCAGGTCCATCGTAAACAAATCAAGATCACCATTGCGCATAGAAGTAAAGACGATTAAATCACCTTTCGGTGAAATGGTTGCTTCCGCATCATAACCTTTCGTATTTGTCAATTGCTTTACAATAACTCCATTTGTGTCCGCTTTAAATATATCAAAGCTCTCATAAATCGGCCAGATGTACCGTTTCATTTTTTCTTTATCAGGTACGGGAGGGCAATCGGCTGATCCAAGATGTGTAGAACCGTATAAAATGTGTTTCCCATCCGGGTAGAAATAAGCGCATGTAGTACGACCGGTACCGGTACTAACTAATTTGGGAGTAAACACCTCATCCGGAGTTTCCGGTAGTTTACCCATCCAAATCTGATCACACATGATCCCATTACCTGGATCTGTGCGCTGATAAACCACATATTTTCCATCGAAACTAAAATACGCCTCCGCATTATCACCACCGAAAGTTAATTGACGGATATTGCTAAAATGCTCCTCTCCTGAATAGTGAATAGTTGTATCAGCAATTGTGTTAGAAATACTTCTATCTAATTGATCCTTTGCAGGTAACAAAGTAATTGCTGCAAGAGATAAGGAGAAAAATATTTTTATCATGATATTAGATTAATTAATTGATACAATATTACCATTTGTTAAAAAAACATTCATCATGATAATGTAATATTTCATTAAGGAAGGGAATCCTACATTTGTCCCATGATGCCAATTAGACCTTCCTGTTTTTATTTATCGTTTATCTTTCTTTTTGTGTCATGTACAAGTCAAAAGAAAGAGCGCAAACCTGCGCCTGCAGTTAACATCATAGAATCTTTAAAGAGAGCCGTGGATAAATATCCTGATTCTTTAATGCTTGCACATGACCTGATTGAACAATATAGAAATAAGGGCCATTACGATTCAGCATTGGCTTTGACAGACCAACAAATTAAAAAAGATAGCGGAAATGCCTATTTATGGAGTATTAAAGCCACTCTGTACTTCGAAAATAATGACACACTAAATGCAATTGACGCCATGGAAAATGCGATTGCTATTTATCCCTTGCCGGAATACCTGGCAGCATTAGGTACCATTTATGCTCAAACGAAAAACCGAAATTCATTACATATCGCTGATGAACTATTGGAATTGAACAAAAATAAATCGAACAAGAATGCCTACTTCATAAAAGGGCTTTATTATAATTTGACGAACAAGCCGGATTCCGCAATCCATTTCCTGGATAAAAGTTTACAACTCGACTTTAGCTATATGTATGCCTACCGGGAAAAAGCGATAGCACTTTATTACCTGGGAAAATATGAGGAATCAATTAACGTATTAAGAAGAGCAGTAACCATTCAAAATAATTTTGATGAAGGATATTACTGGATGGGAAAAGCTTATGAAAAATTAGGTCACGACGAAGATGCTATCTTGTGTTACCAAAATGCACTTTTATATGACAAAGATTATATAGAAGCAAGAGAGGCATTAACAAAATTGCAGAAGAAATAACCCAAGCAGCAATGTTTAATTAGTGCGCAATTAAACCATAATGATAGCGACTTTAAAAGAAGCATAGAATGGAAATTCCAACAATTAAAAAATTGGGGCTATTTTTAAGCGCGTATGACAACAACTCTGTTAATTACTAAATCCTGAAAATAAATCATGCATTTAATTGCCCCTTCCCTACTATCAGCTGATTTTTTGCACCTTGAAGATGCGTGTAAAATGCTCAATGAAAGTGCCGCCGATTATTATCATTTGGATGTTATGGATGGTAGATTCGTTCCTAATATCAGTTTTGGAATGTCTATTATCAAACAATTAAGACCCGCTTCAACTAAATTTTTTGATGTTCATTTAATGATTTTAGAACCGGAAAAATATGCCGAAGAATTTAAAGATGCGGGGGCAGACGGCCTGACGGTACATATCGAAGCATGTGTGCATCTTCACCGGAATATTCAACAAATAAAATCATTAGGGATGCAGGCCGGTGTAGCAATAAATCCTCATACTCCGGTAAGCGCTTTGCAGGATATTATTCAGGATATTGATTTGGTTTGCCTCATGAGTGTAAATCCCGGTTTTGGTGGTCAGTCTTTTATCCCGCATTCCATCCAAAAAATAAAAGATCTAAAATCACTGATTACCAAAACAGGTGCACATACTAAAATTGAAGTCGACGGTGGTGTTTCCCTTAAAAATGCCCGGGAGATATTAGATGCAGGAGCGGACATTCTGGTGGCTGGAAATGCTGTT
>JBDSBN010000209.1:0-12952 GCA_039921585.1 Ginsengibacter sp.
CTGCTTTTAAACTTTAAATAGAACTTTTTTTAAGACTCAAAGTGGAACATTAGAATTGCTAAAAAATGGAACATTTAAATTTGCTAGTTACACGCAAATCCTAATCAGCGAAAATCCGCGTATAAAATCCGCGAAAATCCTACCCTAGCGCAGGTCTCCCGACCTGTGCTTTATCGTTACTAAGGTAATTGACTGCAGGTATCATATAGTTCGGATCGAAGTTTTTTGTTGACAGGCAACTAAACCAAAATCAGACTATCGGTTGTGCTTCGTTTTTGAAGCCCCAAATGGCCGCGCATTACTCTAATAAAGTACATTTCCCCTTCGTGGACTTTCTGTAAACCACATAACTCCTCAAGTATTAATTTGTTATTTGCTAGCATAGTTTAGTAACGCAGCGACTTTCTTTCACAATCAGTTCTGTCCAGTACTCTAGCGAAGGTCTCCCGACCTGTGCTTTATCGTTACTAAGGTAATTGACTGAAAGTATCTTATAATTCGGATCGAAGTTTTTATTGACAGACAACTAAACCAAAATCGGACTATCGGTTGTGCTTCGTTTTTGAATCCCCAAATGGCTGCGCATTACTCTAATAAAGTACATTTCCCCTTCGTGGACTTTCTGTAAACCACTTAACTCCTCAAGTATTAATTTGTTATTTGCTAGCAGAGTTTAGTAACGCTGCGGCACAGGTCAGGAGACCTGCGCCAGATGAAACCAAATATGGCTTTTCGCAGATCACCGCAGATCAAATGCACACAGATTCACGCTAATCCTAATCAGCGAAAATCCGCGTATAAAATCCGCGCAAATCTGCGAGAAATAAATTTTATATCGACCTCTCTATTACCATTCAACCGCTGAGAGATTGGTCTTTTTTTGAGTTAAACTTTCTTTCACAATCAGTTCTGTCCATCCTATTAAATCCTCTCCTTCACTTTTGTTAATCTGCTCAAATACACTTGAAATAAGATGATATAACGGTTCCCCTTTTAATTCAATAAAATCAGCAAATATATTTTTGCCGCTTTTTATTTCCTTAATATTTCCTATTTTGTAAAATGGATCAAAGCCATATGACATTGGATAAATATCTCCTTTTTCATCTAAGATCAAACATTTCAGCACATCCGAAAAGTTTTCCTGGTTTATTTTAAAATCTGCTCCATGATAGTTGATGGATTCCGGCGAATTTAAAATGTGGTTCCGGTGCAAGAGGTCAAGATGCACTTTCATTTTGCCTTCAAATTTTTCCTGCAAATATTTAATCAGTATAAAGGCTTTATAAACAGATTCTGCTGACGGTACCATATGATTAAATTCAAGGATTGCCCTTCCTGTCAGTTCTAAAGGATGCAATTGAAGTAATTGCGCTCCTTTTTCAAAAGCAAAATCAGATAGCCAAAGAATATCTTGCCAACTTTGTTCCGTCAAAGTGTGGATAAAACCAAAAGTAGTTCCCGTGCTTTTCAATATGTCTATTCCATTTTCCATTTTAGAAAAGGCTCCCTTCATGTTTCTGATTTGGTCATGAAATGCAGGCTTCCCATCAATGCTAATGGCCACCAGGTCTAAATGTTCCAACGTTTTTCTGTTTTTCGCACTTTGAAAGAGCATGCCATTTGAAGCGGCAATATTTTTATTCCCAATCGAATGACTCCCAATTAATAACTCTTCTAATTTTGGATATAAAAATGGTTCTCCTCCGGAAACAGATGTCACATCAAAACCGAATTTATGTGCATATTCCAGGAAATAAATCAGGTCATCCAAATCTGCAAAATCCTTAAATGCCGGACCAGAGGAGGAATAGCAATGTTTGCACGTCAGATTACATCTAAGGCTTGGGTGTATTTGAATTACCCGCAAGTGATCCGAATCAGGCTTACGGGTAATTGTATTATGAACAGAAGAATTATTTACCGATAACTTTTTCATTAAATCGAGGATTTTTGAGAGGAATTTTTAAAATGGTCTGCAATTCTTCAGGGAATGGAATTCCTAGTGGAAATATTTCAATAGATCCTATTTCCGGGCTAATTAATTTTTGAATTTCAGCAATGTTTTTTAAAGGAATTCTAGTTTGAAGGTGCAGATGGTCTGGATACGGAATTCCTCTCCACCAGATTCTTTCAAATTTGAAATTGCTTTTGGAAATTGTTGCTAATTGAGCCGAGTAATTCTTTAGTGCATCTTTGTCAATACCCGGATGAGATAAATGTTTCATTAACACCTCTCCCATGTCTAAATTTTTGTCCATTGTATATAATTTATGATGCCTACTCTGGGTTCGGATTTTCGGCTATCTCCGTTTATAATATGCGGGCAGGAGTTAATGCTGATAGACTGCTAAAATAATTTAAAGCACATTTTAGGATGGTTGCACAGGCTCTAAATCAGAAAATTTCAAGTAGAATATTGAAAGGAATTTAAACCAGTATTTCAAAAGGAAAGACTGATTCGAAAAAAATGTTTCATAAATAGATTAAAAATAATTTATGATCATTCATCCATTTTCACGGTTATTTCAGCATAAATCTATCAAAATGGGTTTACTAAAAAAAAATTAATGAATATGTGGAACGCCCCATTTATTAAATGGTAGGTGAATGAATATAAATGGTAAACGTACCCCTCTGCGGAACATTTATCTTTTTTTCTAAAATCTTATCTGTAAATATTTAATTTTCAAATAATTAAAAATCCGGTGGAATAATTATAAAATCGAATTGCTTATCATGAATAGATACATGGAATGATGAACCATTGTATACCAAAACACTCCATCACAATTTTCTTATTTTTCCGGAACATATTCTGTACATTTAGCCCATGCAGCAAAAACCTGAAAAAGACAAAATTGACATCATCAACATGTTGCTGGAAGATTGCATCATGGCCTATCCGGTATCGTCTTTCATCATTAGTATTTACCAGCAATATCAACGCAGAGGTTGGTTGGGCAAAAAACAATTGGAAGGCTTATATAGCAAAGCTTCTAAAATCAATGGTCTTCCTCCCGGACGGCTCGCCGCTCTGGAGTCTATTATTAAAAGAATGCCTACAAGAGACAGATCTGAACTTCCTGAAAATACCCCGTTGTTCGAAAAGGATGAAGAAGCCGGAGCATTAATGGATGAAATATTGGCGAAATACCCCCATCATAAAAGGGTGTTATTCTTAAAAGCGAGGTATGACAATAATGAAATCATCACACCCACAGAAGTTGCCGAATTAAATAAATTCAAAAAGCTTCTCTTTAAAGAGAAATAACTACCTGCTCTTATAAAGAACATAAATCAAAACCCTGCACCCGATCATATATACCGGGTAATCACAAAGGGCTCATAACATCTGATTATTTTCTTCAAAAACGCATCTGATCATCTGATTGTAAATTGAAATACTTAATTTCAATGGTTATAAAAATGTAAACCTGATTTTATGAAGTTCCACATTTCTCTTATTGCACTAATTTTATTAGCCTCGTGCAACAAAAAAGAAAAAATAGATTTACTGGTTTTCAATGCCACGATTTATACAGTAGACAGCAGCTTTTCTAAATCTGAGGCAATCGCAATAAAAGATGGAAAAATCGTAGAAGTGGGTACATCCGCAGATTTACAGTTTAAATACGATGCCGCAGAAAATATTGATGCTGATGGAAAATTTATTTATCCCGGATTTATTGATGCCCATGCACATTTCCTGGGATATGGTCTGAGTTTGCAGATAACTGATCTTGTTGGCGCACAAAGTTGGGAGGAGATTCTGGACAGATTAAAAGTGTTTGCCGAAGAAAATCCGGAAGGCTGGCTTCGTGGACGAGGGTGGGATCAAAATGATTGGGAAATAAAAGAATTTCCTACAAATGATAAGCTAGATGAATTATTTCCTGACCGGCCAGTTGTTTTAACCCGTGTGGATGGACATGCATCCATCGCAAATACCAAAGCGCTCAATCTGGCAGGAATAAAAGCAGGTGATAAAATCGCCGGTGGTGATATTGAAGTTAAAAATGGAAAATTAACAGGGATTTTAGTAGATAATGCCATGTCACTCGTGTCATCTAAAATACCATCCAGCTCTTCGGCCCAATTAAAAGAAGCACTTATGGATGCCCAGAGAAATTGTTTTGAAGCAGGACTTACAACTATAAATGATTGTGGATTGCATTATACTGACGCATTATTTATTGATTCGCTTCAAAAAACAAATGACTTAAAAATGCGTCTCTATATCATGTTGAGTGATATCAAATCGAATTATGAATTTTTATTTTCCAGAGGAAAAATCAAAACGGATCGATTGAGCGTAAGGAGCTTTAAAATATTTGCCGATGGTGCCTTAGGCTCAAGAGGCGCATGTCTTTTAGAACCATACTCAGATAAACCGGGGTGGACAGGCTTCCTGCTCAGCTCAGCGGAGCATTTTGATTCTGTTGCAAATATTATCTATAAAAACAAGATGCAGATGTGTACGCATGCCATCGGCGATTCGGGCAATCGGGTTATTTTAAATACCTATGCCAAATACCTGAATGGAAAAAACGATTTACGTTGGCGCATTGAACATGCACAGGTTGTAAATAAAGATGATTTTCACCTCTTTGGTCAAAATAATATTATTCCTTCCGTTCAACCCACACATGCTACATCCGATATGTACTGGGCGCAGGAAAGATTAGGAAGTGAGCGGGTAAAAGGAGCTTATGCCTATAAACAATTACTAAATGAAAATGGCTGGATTCCATTAGGAACAGATTTCCCTGTAGAAGATATTTCACCCATGAAAACGTTTTATGCAGCCGTTGCCCGCAGGGATGCAAAAGGCTGGCCTCAACAAGGTTATCAGATGGAGAATGCTTTAACCAGGGAAGAAACCCTTAAAGGAATGACAATCTGGGCTGCAAAAAGTAATTTTGAAGAACATGAAAAGGGAAGTCTCGAAAAAGGAAAGTTCGCCGATTTTATCATCATGGATAAAGACCTGATGAAAATGGATGACAGCGAAATTTTAGAAGCAAAAGTCCTGAATACTTTTTTAGGCGGTGAAAAAGTATTTGAGAGAAAATAAATATTTAATTCAGATGAGTCAGAATAGTCAATAGAAGTCTTTTTTAGGCTGCTATTTTTATGATTACTGGATTGAGTCATGTCGAAAAAAAACTCACATTTCAGACTTGTTTCTGATGTAGATAAACCAATTAATAAAATTAATTCTATTTCTCCTTGACGGAGCTCTATCCAGGTCAAGAGGGTTTTTTAAATGTCCAAAATACGATTCTATCCCATTAGTAGTTTTAGGCATATTGGTATTTTCCAAACAATCTTTCACTGCTTCTTTACAAGATTTTTTAAGGCTTTTTACAGTATCAGCTGCAAAATTTCACCAAATATTTTATACCAATTATTTGTCCATAGAAAACTTCGTCTTCTTCATTGAGGTGGATATCGGCATCATTTTCATTGTATTTTAAAATATTATTTATTTTTTAATTCATCAAGCCTTGACCAGCAGGTTATTTTATATTTCCTGATCTTCCTCAATATCAAACCTGACCAATCTCATATAACCCAAAAAACAAAAAAATGATATTTGCGCCTCTTTCCCCGATTCTTTTTATAATTATAATTTGCTTTGAAAAATCAAAAAAAATCATTTACAGATAATTCCTCCATTGGCGATGTTCCTTCAAAACATGTGCATGAAAAATGTTTTCATTGTGGTGAAGACTGTCCTGATATGGATATAAAGTTTGATGAGAAATATTTTTGTTGTCACGGTTGCCAAATGGTGTATGAGTTACTCAACAAAACAGGCCTTTGCACTTATTATGATTTAAATGAAAATGCAGGGATCAATCGTCGAAAAATAGAGCGAACTAATAAATTTGCTTTCCTTGAAGAAGAATCCATTGCTACCTCTTTGATCCAATTCAGAGATCAGGGACAGGCACATGTCAATTTCTATATTCCACTCATTCATTGCAGTTCTTGTGTTTATCTTTTGGAAAATCTTCATCGGATTGAAACCGGAATTGTGCGGGCAGATATTCAGTTCTTGAAAAAGGAAGTTCGGATCATTTATGATGAATCGAAAATCAGTTTGCGCAAAGTTGTAGAAACTTTGGTCTCTATCGGTTACGAACCACATATCAGCATGAATAAGTTGGATGGTAAAAAACCATCTGTAAATAAATCACTTCTTTACCGCTTAGGTGTTGCAGGTTTTTGTTTTGGAAATGTAATGCTTCTTAGTTTTCCGGAATATTTTGCTTCAGATGCTAACCAGGAAGCTTATTTAGGAAATATATTCCGCTACTTAAATGTTGCTCTTGCAATTCCAGTTTTCTTTTACAGCGCAAATATTTTCTTTATCTCTGCCTGGAAAGGAATTAAGAACAAACACCTGAATATTGATTTCCCGGTAGCGCTTGCAATTCTCGTCACCTTTGTTCGCAGTCTAGCAGAAGTATTCTCTTCAGCCGGGGGAGGTTATTTTGATAGTATGGCGGGCATTGTATTTTACATGTTAGTAGGCCGTGTTTTACAGGACAAAACTTATGGACAATTGTCTTTTGAACGTGACTACACCGATTACTTCCCGATTGCCGCCACAGTTATTAAAGACGATGGACAGGAAGTCCCTACCCCACTTGTAAAATTAAAACCTGGCGATACCATCCGCGTACATGATAATGAACTGGTAACGACAGATGGAATTCTGGTTAAAGGAAAAGCCCAGATTGATTATAGTTTTGTTACGGGGGAATCCCTGCCTGTAGAAAAGGAAATGGGAGAAATGATTTATGCCGGCGGAAAACAATTAGGTGGCGTCATAGAAATTCTTTCCATGAAAGAAGTCGCTCAAAGTTACCTGACGGGATTATGGAATAAAGAAACCCGCTCCAAAGACACTAAGAAAGATAATGAACGAAATTCTTTTGTGCACAAACTTGCCCAAAATTTTACCTGGATCGTATTGGCAATTGCCTTTTCAGCAGCCATATATTGGAGTCAGCATGATGCAAGTAAAATCTGGCCTTCTGTTACAGCAGTATTAATTATTGCTTGTCCCTGTGGCTTATTACTTACATCTACATTTACAAATGGCTACCTCATAAGAATTTTAGGCAGAAACGGGTTGTTTTTAAGAAATGCCCATGTAATAGAACCTTTTGGAAAATTAAACCATATTGTATTTGATAAAACCGGAACACTTACTTCTTCCAATACCATTTCTGCAAAATACAAAGGCACAGAATTAACGACAGAAGAAAAAAGCTGGATCGCTTCACTGACGATTCCAACAACTCATTCACTAAGTAAACCGGTTCGTACTTTATTGGCAACTGACAACACTTATCCCGTAAAGCATTTTAAAGAATATCCGGGTTTGGGTGTAGAAGGAATTATAGAAGGACATAAAGTAGTGATTGGTACACTTTCCTTTATGAATAAAAAACCGATCGATTCTTCCGTAAAAGGAACTGCTCTATTTGTAGAAATGGATGGAGTTGAAAAAGGATATTTTGTTTTGCAGCAATCTCTCCGTCCCGGAGTAAAAGAAATGCTTGCTGAAATTCAGGATGATCTTCCGGTATCGCTTCTTTCCGGTGATGAACCTTACCAGGAGAAATACTTCAAAGATATCCTGGGAGAAAAAGTTGCTATCCGCTTTCAGCAAAAACCTGTTGACAAACTCAATTATATAAAAGAACTGCAAGACCTGGGAATGACTGTAGGTATGACGGGAGATGGATTAAATGATGCCGGAGCTTTGCGCCAAAGCGATGTGGGTATTTGCATTGCAGAAGATACGAACAATTTTACGCCTGCGGCAGATGCCATTCTGGAAGGCCGAAAGCTAAACAATTTACAGAAACTGATCCGCTTATGTGCCAGGGGTAAAACGATCATTAAAATATGCTTTGGGTTCTCTGTCATTTATAATGTAGTCGGAATCTTCTTTGCGGTACAGGGATTATTATCTCCTCTAATGGCGGCAATATTGATGCCCTCCAGTACGCTCACTATTGTTTTACTGACCTACCTGATTAGTAACGGTACCGCCAGAAAATTGGGATTGGAGTAATAACTAACACGTCATTAAAACATATTCGCAAATAACATTATCAAAATGCTCATCACCCTGCAAGATTGAAAAAGAATTAATTCATGTAACCAGCAAAAACCAAATACCCAAAACAGAACAATTCCCTGTCACAATATATTTTTAAAAACTGATACCTGATAATGGTCATATTCTGCCTTGATAACTGTCATACTTAGGTCATAGATCCGCCGTTAATTTTGCCCATAAATTTTTCGACATGAGTGTGATGATTATTTTATTAGGTGCCAGCCTTGTAGTGGCCCTTATTTTTTTGGGAGCTTTTATATGGTCGGTCAGATCAGGCCAATATGAGGATGACTTTTCTCCGGCGCATAAAATTTTATTTGAAGATAAACCCACAAAAAACACAACGAAAAACAAACCTTTAACTAGTAAATAAAAACCAAAAAACCAACAAAAAATGAGTTCTGAATTAACTAATTCTCCCGTTTCTGACGCGACTATTCCTTTTAGGGAACAAGCACCGGGAGTTCAGGTTGAGACATTTTATTACGATAAGAAAATCGTCAAACAATTTGCGTATGCTACTTTATTTTGGGGAGTTATTGGAATGCTCGCGGGTTTATGGGCTGCCATGTCAATCGCCTGGCCTGTTTTCAACCTAAACTGGGGTCCTACTTCTTTTGGTCGTATGCGTCCCGTACATACCAATGCGGTCATTTTCGCCTTTGTTGGAAACGCTATCTTCTGCGGGGTTTATTACTCCTTGCAGCGCTTGACCAAGGCTAGAATGTGGAGCGACAAATTTAGCAAAATCCATTTTTGGGGCTGGCAGGCAATCATATTGTTTGGCGCACTTACCCTTTGGATGGGATTCACACAGGGAAAAGAATATGCTGAATTATCCTGGCCTTTTGATATCGCCATTACACTTATCTGGCTTGTCTTTGGTGCAAACATGATGGGTACCATTTTAAAAAGAAGAGTATCTCATTTGTATGTTGCCATTTGGTTTTACATCGGTACGTGGGTAGCTGTAGCTATGTTGCATATCGTGAACTCCATTGCAATGCCTTATGGTGCTTTTGAAAGTTATTCCTGGTACGCAGGTGTTCAGGACGCTTTGGTCCAGTGGTGGTACGGACATAATGCGGTTGCGTTTTTCCTGACAACACCTTTCCTTGGTTTGATGTATTATTTCGTACCAAAAGCAGCGAATCGCCCTGTTTATTCATACAGATGGTCGATCATTCACTTCTGGGCGTTGATCTTTTTATATATCTGGGCAGGACCGCATCACCTTTTATATACTGCCCTTCCTGAATGGGCCCAAAGTTTAGGTACGGTATTTTCCATTATGCTTATTGCTCCTTCCTGGGGTGGTATGCTGAACGGATTATTGACACTCCGTGGTGCCTGGGACAAGGTTCGTGAAGATCCTATTTTGAAATTTTTCGTAGTAGCATTGACCTGTTATGGTATGTCCACCTTTGAAGGTCCAATGATGTCCCTGAAGAGTGTAAACGCGATCAGTCACTATACAGATTGGACCATTGCCCACGTACACGTTGGAGCACTTGGATGGAATGGATTCCTGGCGTTTGGTATGTTATACTGGTTATTACCAAGAATCTTTAATACAAAATTATACTCTGTAAAATGGGCGAATACCCACTTTTGGATTGGTACATTAGGTATTGTGTTCTATGTAATCCCTCTTTATTGGGCTGCATTTACCCAAAGCATGATGTGGAAGCAATTTACACCTGAAGGAATATTACAATACCAGTTTATGGAAACAGTCACTGCTATTCAGCCGATGTATGTTTTACGTGTTTTAGGTGGCACTTTGTATATTGCAGGTCTGATTCTGATGGTTGTAAATATTTGGAAAACGGTTGGACAAGGCAAACTCATTGCAAATGAGGAAGCAAAAGCTCCTGCTTTACCTAAAAATATAAAATCAACAGGTAAAGAACACTGGCATAGTTGGGTAGAGAAACGACCTGTACAAATGACCATTTTAGCTTTGATTGCTGTGGGCATTGGTGGCATTGCAGAGATCATTCCTACCTTCCTGGTAAAATCAAACGTTCCAACTATTACAAGTGTAAAACCTTATACACCGTTGGAACTACATGGAAGAAATATCTATGTAAGAGAAGGTTGTTATACCTGTCACTCTCAAATGATCCGTCCTTTCAGGGATGAGGTAGCACGATATGGTGATTACTCTAAGGCAGGTGAATTTATCTATGATCGTCCGTTCCAGTGGGGATCTAAGAGAACCGGACCGGATTTAGCAAGAATTGGTGGGAAATATCCTGATAGCTGGCATTACAATCATATGCTTGATCCTACTTCCATGACTTCCGGATCATTAATGCCCCCATATCCCTGGTTATTCAGAGACAGAATAGACAAATCGAAAACGTACCCCATGATCAAAGCTATGAAGCGAATGGGAGTACCTTATCCAGCCAATTTTGAAAATGAAGCAAATGATCACCTCGATAAGCAAGCTGAAAAAATTCAAAAGAGTCTGGCTAAAGATAAAATTGATGTTCGCAAAACAGATGAGATTGTGGCATTGATCGCTTACCTGCAAAGAATGGGAACAGATATTAAGAAAGAAGCAGCAAGCAAATAATATTTAATGGGAAATACAGGTGGTATTTTATTTCACCTGCGTTTTTCACCTTCAAAAAATAAACAATAAAAAAAATGAAATTCATTAATTCTTTAAGAAACATCGAAGGTGTCAGTATCTACCCAATTATCACCCTTGTTATATTCGTGACCATTTTCGTGTTGGCCGTCGTGCTAGTCATGTCAAAAAGTAAAAAGACAATTGACGAGATCAAGAATCTTCCATTGGAAGATTAAAATCCCTGTAAGTGTCTCAAATTAAAAATTAAGAATGTACCCGGAAAAGATTAAATCATCCGGAATCCATCTGAATAAATAAAAAATCAAAATCAACAGATGAACAAATATTTAAAAACCCTACTAATTGTTTCTGCTTTTTTACCATTCCATTCCGGTGCGTTTGCTCAAAACAAAGAATTAGTTACCCATTCAGCAAGTGAGCCATTGGCAATTGTTATGATTAGTATAGCAGTTCTTTTTATTGCAGTTATAGGTCTTCTTGGTAAGATCGTTTTGGCTTCCTATGAAATACATAAGGAGCGGGAGAAAAAGAAACGCTTTTTGAAAACTTCAACCATTACAGCTATAATGCTACTCTTCGCTTCCGCAACTTTTGCACAAGATGCAGTTGCAGTAGAGGCGGTAGTTAGTGGTCTCATCGGAGGTTTATCAAAAACAGCGTTTTATTCCCTGCTAAGCGTAATAATACTGGAGTTAATCATCATCGCTTTCCTGGCAAGAACTTTCTTTTTATTTACGCGCCTCGAAAAGGCTATGAAACCGTTATCTCCGAAAGAGCTTGCAGAAAAGAAGAATCAAAAATGGGCCTGGTTTGAAAAATTAAACAAAACAAGAAGTCTGGACGCTGCTTCAGAAGCAGAAGTAAACCTGGGACATGATTATGATGGTATTGGTGAATTGGATAACCCTACGCCTCCCTGGTGGCAGTGGGGTTTTGTACTCTCCGTTATTTTTTCTTTTGTTTACATGTATGTTTATCACATTTCCGAATCTGCTCCTTTGCAGGTAGAGGAACTTGCAATAGCAAATGAAAAAGCTGAAAAGCAGATCGCTTCCTACCTGGCAAATACCGCCAGCTTAGTAGATGAAAACAATGTAACCTATTTGGGCGATGCCTCAGATCTTGCCGCAGGACAAACAATTTTTGTAGCAGCTTGTGCAGCTTGTCATGGAGTTGATGGAGGTGGAATTGTTGGGCCAAACCTGACAGATGAGTACTGGCTCAATGGAGGAAGTATGAAGGATATTTTCAGAACAATTAAGTATGGAGTACCCGAAAAAGGAATGAAAAGTTGGAAAGACGACTATTCTCCCAAACAAATAGCTCAAATTTCAAGTTATATTCACTCATTACAGGGTACAAAACCTTTAGATCCCAAACCGGCAGAAGGAGAGAAATATACAGAAGCTGAGGTTGAATAAACCTTCGTACCTGCCGTAGAAATATAAAACTTAACCTATGAGCACAACAAAAGGACCTGATTTAGATTGGCTGGAAAATGCGTCGTTTAGAGATCATATCTCAACGGTTAGAGAAGATGGAAAAAGAAATTGGATCTATCCTTTAAAACCAAAAGGAAACTGGTTTAATAAGAGAGCGGTTGTGGCTGCTTTTTACTATATTTTATTTTTCACCTTGCCATTTATTTATGTAAAAGGAAGACCATTATTTCTGTTTAATTTCCCCGAAAGTAAATTTATTCTTTTCGGATATGCTTTCTGGCCACAGGACTTTTTCGTGTTCGGGTTGATTATGATGGCAGGAATACTCTTTATTGCCATTTTTACAAATGCGTTTGGTAGGATATTTTGCGGATGGATCTGCCCACAGACTATTTTTATGGAAATGCTTTTCCGCCGGGTAGATTATCTGGTATTAGGAACTTCTCAAAAACAAAAATACCTGGCCAATTCAAAATGGACTGGTGAGAAAGCGAGGAAATATACAATCAGGTATGTGCTCTATTTAGTTCTTTCATTTATTATTGCCAACACATTTTTATCCTACATAATAGGAATTGATGAGCTGAAGAAAATCATTACTGAACCGGTAAATATGCATATCGGTGGATTTGTAGCTATTTCCACTTTTACCCTGGTTTTCTTTAGTGTTTTCGCTTTTTTAAGAGAACAGGTTTGTACAAACATTTGTCCTTACGGTCGCCTGCAGGGAGTTCTCCTGGATAAAAACAGCATCGTTGT
>JBDSBN010000210.1:0-4462 GCA_039921585.1 Ginsengibacter sp.
CATCTTTGCCTGGGGCATCCGCAAAACAATTATCAATAAGAGTTTGACTTTAATGCAACTCATGGATAATGCTCCTCATGATTTTTGTGTAAATCATGAGGAGCAGGATCTTAAAAAGCTCTTGGGCTTTTGTCACCGCACATTTAATGATACAGATCTTTTATATTTTATTTCATTTTTTAAATTTCATTATACAAATCATTCCTCTCTCGAAACCGCATTTTTTAATGATAAAACGATTTCTTCCGCCAATCCTGCAGATCAAAATATAGAGTCTGCACTTAATTGTTTTTACGATTATTTTTTCTCTCTGGAGGATGTGCCAAACAGGACCTTAAAGCATATTGCGGCACCGAAAAAAAACTCTGCCTGTAAGCGATTAAATATGTACTTAAGATGGATGGTCAGAGATGATCACAATGGTGTGGACTTTGGAATTTGGAAAACTGTTTCTCCCTCAAATCTGATATGTCCGATAGATGTGCACGTAGCAAGAGTTGCACGAAAGTTTGGATTGCTCACACGAAATCAGGTGGATTTGTTAGCTGCAGAAGAGCTTACAAATACTTTGCGAAAGTTTGATAAAAATGATCCGGCAAAATATGATTTTGCTTTATTTAGCCTCGGTGTTCTGGAAAGGTTTTAATTAGAAAGCTTTTGACAGATTAAAAAACGATTACAATAAAATATGCAAATAAAGAAGTGTCGAACGATTACTCTAAAGCAGCACATAAGTTGCGTACGGAGAAAATACATTTCCGATTTCCCGGAAACCAATTTTGAGATTTTATTTATCAAACATTAGCTTAGAAACTTCTTCTTTATTTTCTTTTTCCTTTTTAAGATTAAACTGGGTTCCAAATACCCAATCCCAAAAATGTGTACTCACACCAAAACCTTTTTCTTCATTTTTGTAATGATGGAGGTGATGATTCCTCCAAATTGGCTTTAACCAATTTTGCTTTGGATTCCAGGCATGAATGGCATAATGCATGCTCCCATACAAAAGGTAACCCAGAATAAAACCAGGGAAAAAAGCCATGGTATTATATTTCAGAACAGCGTACATCAGCAGAAATACGATTGATGAAATAATGATACTTGGTACAGGTGGCATAAACAAACGTTGCTTATCTCTTGGAAATTCGTGATGATTACCATGCATGACATAAGCAATCCGTTGAATGCGAGGGTTTTCACTTACCCAATGAAAAACAAAACGATGCATCATATATTCAAAAAAGCTCCAGAAAAAGAGTCCTGCCAGAAAGAGAAGTGTTGTTTTAGCGCCGGAGAATTCTAATGTGTTTATACTATAGTAAAATAAGTATATGATCAGAGGAAGATACATTCCCCAAATAACAAGAGGATGCGTTTTGGTTAAGTATTCCAAATATTTATTTCTAAATATTTGCGCCTGACCTTTGTTTTGAATTTTATCAAATTTCATAAGTTCAAGTTTTCAATCATTCACAATTCAATGCTGTAAAATTAAGTCGAATTTTTTCCACTCCAAAATGTTCTATTGATTTAATTATCTTAGCCACTTTTATAAAACAGTTCATTACTCCATTTAAGTTGATAGAATGGAAGTGATCATTGTTGCAACAAATTTTAAAATAAAATATAAAAATGAAATTAGTTTCTTATTTAAAAGATGATCACCCGCAGTTGGCTTTCCTTGTGGATGGTTTATTATACGACACCGATGCAATGCATCCGGATTTACCAGGAACCATGACGATGTTTTTGAATTTCTGGGATGATTTTTTCCCGGTTGCTCAGGCTGTAAATAAATCCTTATTGGAAGGAAATAAAAAATCAAAAGGAAATCCCTTTGAAGAATCAGAGATCCTTGCTCCTGTGCCTCATCCTACAAGTTGTCGCGATGCATATGCGTTTCGTCAGCATGTGGCTTCTGCCCGCAAAAATCGTGGAGCAGAAATGATTCCGGAGTTTGATCAGTTTCCGATTTTTTATTTTACAAATCATAATAGTGTGGCGGGACCTGGAGACGTTGTATGCATGCCGGATCATTTTCAAAAACTGGATTTTGAACTTGAGGTATCAATTGTTGTATGTAAACCTGGGAGAAATATTAAAGCTTCGGAAGCAGATGAATACATTGGCGGATATATGATCATGAATGACCTGAGTGCCCGTGCGCTGCAAATGGACGAAATGAAATTGAATCTTGGACCGGCAAAGGGGAAAGATTTCGCAACGATAATTGGGCCCATGTTAGTAACTCCTGACGAACTGGAAGAATACAAAGTACCTGCAAAAGAAAATCATACAGGCAATGCGTATAATCTGTCTATGAAATGTATGGTGAACGGAGTTCAGGTGAGTGAAGGAAATTTTGCTGACATGGATTGGACATTTGCAGAAATTATTGAAAGGTGCAGTTACGGTGTACAATTATATCCTGGTGATGTTATTGGTAGTGGTACAGTGGGTACCGGTTGTTTTCTGGAATTAAACGGAACGGGTAAATTAACTAATCCGGAATACAAAGAACAATGGTTGCAGCCCGGAGATGAAGTAGTCATGGAAATTGAGGCTTTGGGAACATTGAAAAATACAATCGTAAAAGATGAAAGTGACTTTTCCATTTTGGCTCTGAAGAAAATGTAAAATAATTCTGTTTAACTGGAATTGCATCATCTAACCTTTCTGCTGATCCCAGGGATCGCGAAAATTTAAATGGTGCAATTTTCGTTTAAAATAACTCGAGCTGAATCCGTTTTAGAATGATAAATCAGAGTGCTGAATTTTTTAAGCACGCTATAAATATTGTTTGTTTCTGGGCTTTCGGAGTTGACCAATTCTCAATGTAGCAAGTTTACTTTCCGTAATTTCGCCCTATCTTAAAAATAGAATATGAGTAATCCTAAAAAAGTTAGAATCGTAACTGCCGCCTCTTTATTTGACGGTCATGATGCAGCAATAAATATTATGCGAAGAGTGATGCAAAGCATGGGCGCTGAAATTATTCACCTCGGTCATAACAGAAGTGTTCATGAAATTGTAGAATGTGCGATAGAAGAAGATGCTGATGGAATTGCTATAACAAGTTATCAGGGAGGACATGTGGAGTTCTTTAAATACATGAAAGACCTTCTGGATGACAGTGGATCTGGACATATCCGCATTTTCGGCGGAGGTGGGGGAACTATTTTACCTTCGGAAATAGATGAATTAGAAGCATATGGAATTACAAAACTATATTCTCCTGATGATGGCAGAAGAATGGGACTGGAAGGAATGATCAAAGATGTGGTTGATACCTGTGCGCTTCCTCCGTTAGAACAAACTCCTTCAAAAGGTGAAGGGACATTATCGGGACCAAAAGAGGAGGAAGGAAATAAAGGATCGTTTATATTAGGTGAGTGGAAAGACGTTAAAACGATTGCAAAGTCCATTACTCAGGCAGAGGATCATGAAGAGATAGAATTTTTAAAAGATAAGAAACCATTTACAAAAGCAAAGGGAGAAGCGCCTGTTTTGGGAATAACAGGTACAGGTGGCGCAGGGAAGTCCTCTGTTACGGATGAAATTGTACGCCGTTATTTAAGTACTTATACAGATAAAACGATTGCTGTAATCTCTGTTGATCCATCCCGAAAGAAAACCGGAGGTGCATTGCTGGGAGACAGAATCAGGATGAACTCTATCCATCATCCCCGTGCATATATGCGCTCTTTAGCTACACGCGAAGATGATCTGGCTTTGAGTAATTACGTTCAGGAAGCGATTGATATTTGTAAAGCAGGCGGATATGATTTTATTATTTTAGAAAGTGCAGGTGTCGGTCAAAGTGATGCTTCCATATTGGATTATGTAAATGTGAGTATGTATGTCATGACGCCGGAATATGGTGCGGCATCTCAATTGGAAAAAATAAATATGCTGGATTATGCAGACATTGTTTGCATAAATAAATTTGACAAAGCAGGTGCATTGGATGCTCTTCACGATGTAAAAAAACAATACAAACGCAACCATCTTCTGTGGTCTGCAAAGGATGAGGAATTACCAATTATCGGAACAGTTGCTTCTACTTTTAATGATCCTGGTTGTAACCGACTTTTTAATATGATCATTGAAAAGGTCAATGAAAAATGTCACACTGATTGGGGAATGTATGAGGCTCCCGTTCGCAGTAGCAGCTTAGGACAGGCAGTTATTCCTCCCGGTAGAGTAAGGTATCTGGCAGAAATTGCTGAAGAAATCGAACGGTATAATAAAATCTGTAAGGAGCAAGCAGCCATAGCTTCGCAATGGTACCAAATGAGCGGTGCATTAAAACTGGTTAGAGAGGATGCTTTTGATCCGGAAAATTCGCAGCAGGTTTTTGTTGTGGAACAAATTAAAAATGCGCTTGAAAACATGCTCACATCTGAAAATAAGGAACTTATTACAGAGTGGGAAAGTATAAAAGCGATGTATCAAAAGGAGT
>JBDSBN010000211.1:0-10763 GCA_039921585.1 Ginsengibacter sp.
TAAAGCCGCTGAAAAACATGGCTTTACTTCTGTTTCCATTAAAGATGAAGCCATGAATCCGACCGGCTCATTTAATGCAAGAGGACTTAGTATGGCTATTTCAAAAGCAAAAGAATTTGATGTAACCGAATGCATTATTCCAACTGCGGGAAACGCTGGTGGCGCCATGAGCGCATATTGTGCTAAAGCAGGAATGAAAGCCACTGTGGTAATGCCTCAAATCACTCCGGCGATTTTTAAAAGTGAATGTACGATTCATGGAGCGGAAGTTATTGAAATCGATGGTTTGATAAGCGATTGCGGCCGGGAAGTGGCAGAAATTAAATTAACGACAGGCGCATTTGATGTATCTACCATGAAAGAGCCCTATCGGTTGGAAGGAAAAAAAACCATGGGCTATGAAATTGCTGAACAATCGAATTGGCAACTACCCGATGTAATCATTTACCCGGCTGGAGGAGGTACAGGCTTGATAGCAATTTGGAAGGCATTTAAAGAAATGCAGGAAATGGGTTGGATTACAGGATCATTGCCTAGAATGGTCGCCGTTCAATCAGCAAATTGTCAACCTGTGGTAAAAGCATATGATGATTTAAAAGGTATCCCGAATAATTATCAAAAAGCAAAACCATCCGTCGCTTATGGATTGGCAGTTCCAAATTCTTTTGGTCACGATTTGATGATGAAAACCCTTAGCGAGTCAAACGGAATGGCTGTAGCTGTAGCCGAAAATGATATAATAGATGCGGTATATGAATTGGCCCGTGAAGAAGGAATTCTTGTTTGTCCTGAAGGTGCTGCCACCTGGCGTGCCCTGATTCAATTAAAAGAATCCGGTGAGCTGACCGGAAAAGAAAATATTTTATTGATGAACACCGGTTCTGCATATAAGTATATGGATAAATTGGAAAAATAAAATCAGCAGAATCCCTGCCTTATTGATATAACATTCCTGCCCGTTTCCCTGTTTTATTTCCCGCACCTTCAATGGTTACAGAAGCAATCACCTAAAACAAATTGATCAGAATTGCCCGGTACTTAGCATGACCAAAGTACAGGCATTCAATGATTGAATCCCCTTTTCTTTCGCCAGTTTTGACAGCTCTTTATTTTCTGCGCCCGGGTTGAAAATGATCCTTTTCGGATTTGATGCTAAAATATAATCGTAATATGGTTTTTGATTTTGGGCATTTAAATAAAGAGTAATTGTATCAAGATCTTCTATAGGAACTTGCTCTGTAAGAATGTCTACATCTTTTACCTGATTTTTTTTATTCCCAATCGCAACCACTTCATATCCTTTCAAACGTAAATTTCTGATAGCTATATTACTAAATCGTTCCGGATTAGCAGATGCTCCAAGTACTAATGTTTTTTTTTCTTTCTTCATTTCAATCCTTTTTTTGCTTTAATAAATCTTATTTATTCATTCCGTAAAATCAGATACTTTTTCACCTCACTGCATCCAAAAATCTTTCCCGATCAACGGCATCCGGTACCATGCAAACATCTGATTTCCCAAACCAACGATATCTTTTTTTTGAGATAAAATCATACACTCCATCTCGTATAAAAGGAGGAACAATTATAAAGCCAATCATTAGCGGCCAAAAACCGGAAAGATGCCTGCTTACTCGTAGAGCTGCTGAAGATTTTAGATAAATTTTTCCCTGGTCATACAAAACAAATGTATTTAAGTCTTTCACAGGAATAGTCACCTCTTTTAATAATTCTTGTGCCGCCTCACTTTGGAGTGACGCAAATTTAAAAACAGAACTTTTATCTCTTTTAATGACAAATTTAACTGCGCTATTACACAAATTGCACACTCCATCAAATAATATAATCCGATCGCTTTGCATCCTGCAAATTTACTAAAACTCCTCTCCGTGAGTTCCTTTGATCATTTTCTGAATTAAAAACGGAAAGTGCCGGACAATTGAAATAAATCCATTCGTAAGAAATTCATGCCCGAATAGTTTTTGTATACCTCGCCCCCGCCGCATTCTTTGGGAGAATAATTCATTCCAATTGTCTTTATATTGGTCCTCCATTTCCTGTCGGCTTAACTGATTATTTAGAAATAAACTGATCTGACCAAAAGCTATTTTTGCTGAATTCATGGCCATACTCATCCCGTTTCCACAAAGAGGTGCAATCATTCCGGCAGCATCTCCCACCATCAGAATATGATTCTCTACAGGTTGCTTTTTATCAAAACTGATCTGCGAAATCGTAACCGGAGCACTAAAAAGAAATTGGGATTTAGTAAATATTTCCTTTAAAAATGGATTCTGAAACAGAACAGCTTTTTCCATTTCTATAATACTATTTTGATTGTTTTTTAGATTTTCCGCTTTTGTGAGATAACATAAACAATACTCATCATTTTCGATTTTGGAGATTCCACAATATCCATTTTTGAAATTATGCAGAGCAATGGTGTTTTCCGGAAAATTAGTTTTTATGTGGTATTTTATTCCTAAATAATTATTGAGCTGACCTTGTTTTTTGCGAGTAAAATCTCGTTTCCATTTTACGTCCAGGTTACTTCTCTTGCCGAAAGTTCCGGCAGTTACTTTGGCGCTTATGGAGCTGCCATTAAAATGAACCAGAAAATTATCTTCTGTATATAAAACGTTATCCACTTTTGTATTATCCAATACAATCACCCCGTTATTTTCCGCCACTTGTTTCAATTCATTATCTAAGAAATATCTGCTAACTCCAAAGCCGCCTGTATCAAGTTTGGAAGAAATAAATTTTCCATTTGGCGAGGATACAATCAGGTTTTTTATAACCGGCAAATTCAGAGAAGATAGATTTAGTCCTAAATCGTTTATAAAATTCCAACTTTCAAAGCTGATGTATTCTCCGCAAACTTTATGAAAGGGATATTTTTCTTTTTCAAAAAGGATGGTTTTATACCCGGCACGACTACACAGAATGCTTAATGACAAACCGGCAAGTCCACCACCAACAATGGCCACATCATAATTTTGATATAGATCAATATTCTGCAATAATATTTATTTAAAAAATGTGCATTAAAAGTAGAATGTTCTCACATCGGAATATTTCTATAAACTATTAAATATCTAAAAGCCCATTCCCAATGAATTTGAACCGGCTTGATTCCGGAAAGCTTCAATAATTTCTCCCACTCATTTATGCGAAATCCTCTTAAAACTGAAAGTGGAGCATCATTTTTTACCAGATGAGAGCGTGAAAATATCTTCGTTAAAAACCTGATCGAATAATAGGCAATCGGGTGCCTTTGAAGATCATTGATAAAAAATCCAAGATTGCTGTTTGCTTTCATCCATTGTAGCATGTCTATTAATTCTTCATTCGAAAAATGATGGCAAAAAAGAGAGGAAAATAATATATCCGGCTTCTTTTGAAAAACGACCTTTTTATAATCTTCTATAATAAAATGGATGTTTCTATTTTGAAGATTTTCTTTCGCATATTCAATGCAGGCCGGATTTATATCAATACCGGTAAATGTTGCTTCAATATTTATTTTCTTGCAAAAATTATCCAAAGCAATTAAATTATCCCCACCACCACATCCAATTTCACAAATTGAAATTTTTTTCTTTCCTGCGGAAAGGCTTTTAAACCCTTTTAAAGTAATGCGATGTCCGCCCAGATACGCGTTAATAAAACGGAGTTCTTTTAAGTTTTGGGATAAATCATTGAAATCAATTGAATCGCCATCCAACAACTCTTTCTCCTGAGAACGACGGGAAAACTGATTCATGTAAACAGATTTTACTTATCGGATAAAAGAAATGTTTCCATAGTTAATCCTGGCCCAAATGCTGCACCGAAGATATTTTTCTCCATGGGATTTCCTTCCTCAAACGTATCCATAATTTCTTTTAAAACAAACAAGATTGTTGGAGAAGACATATTTCCATAATCATTCAAAACCTTATAGGAAGAACCTAATTTCTCCTTCGCAATCCCGGCACTTTTAGAAATAGAAGAAAGAATCCGTTTTCCTCCCGGATGAATACACCAATGGGTAATTTCGTTGAAACTCACTTCTCCGTTTTCCAAAGCTTTGGTCAACAGATGGCCAAAATCATGTTCAATTAATTCAGGAACATATCCGGAAAGAGTCATCAAAAAACCGGTGGAAGAAAGTTGCCAGCTCATATGCTTTTTCCCTCCAAATGCCACTTCACTGTAAAAGTTTTTAATGTGTAAACCTTCCAAAGAACATTCGTCATGCACCACCAAAACCGCTGCTGAACCATCTCCAAACAAAAGAGAAGAAGCCAGATTATCCATTGTGTTTTCTTTTTGAAAATGCAGGGTGCAAAGTTCTGTACAAACGATCATCACTTTGGCTTTCTTATCAGATTTACAAAAAGCATCCGCCATTTTTAATCCATGAATCGCTGCATAACATCCCATAAAATTTACGGAAGTCCGGAATGTATTCACTGACAAATGCATTCTTTCCAATATCTGAAGATCGAGCCCCGGAGCACTCATACCTGTACAACTTACCGTAATCAGATGAGTGATTTCATCTTTGGAGATCTTATCAAGGATACACTTTTCGATTGCTCCAATGGATAGATCCGGAGCCGTTCTTTCAAACCACTGCATTCGTAATTCAATGGACGGGAAAGGATCCAGATCTTCTGTGGGAGGATAAAACACCCATCCTTCCGGATCCAAACTATAATCCGGAATGGCAGAATATCTATTGCTAATTCCACTTTGATGATACAGAAAACCCAATTTCCTTTTATCAGTTTCATTCAATGCATATACTTTTTGCATGAAGGAAAGAATATTCGTTTGGTCGTGCCTGTAAGCTGGTAAAGCAGTTGATATGGATGCTATTTTGCTCAAAATATTCGGATAATTAAAATGGTCATAAATCCTAAATTAGTACAGACTGAAGCAAGGATATTCATACGCATCGTATTCTTAAAATCCGCTTCTGAATTATTTCTCCAAACTTTATAAAACCAAACCGCGTAGTAAATAAATACAGGCACCATAAATAATTGTAAAATAATAAATGATTTTATGTCTGCTTGTTGATAATAAATATACCCTAAAAACAAAAAGGCAAAAGCATATATAATGCCAGTAAAAACAAATGTTCCTAAATACCCTAATAAGTAACTAATGGTGATCACACCATCCTTTTTATCTGCTTCATGTTGATAAATTTGAGTCAACGGATAAAATCCTCCGATCAATAAACTCGCTGCGATCATAGGTAGCACAGGAACAATTTTTAAATCACTGATAGAGCTTCCGTGATAAACTAAAAAAAATGTAAGTGCTCCCTGGAAAATGACCACGGTAAGAAAGCCTATCACAGGATATTTCTTCAATCGAACTTTCCTGCTGCTATAAGCGAGGGAAGCCAGGATATAGAGCGTAATACCGGCAGTAAAAACAAGGGATATTAAGAGACTGATTGCAATAGCCAACAAGTTTAATATCCACGTAACATATAACAGTTGCTTTTGAGGAAGCATTGGATTTTTTACGCCACCTATAGGAGTTGTATCCCGATCCATGTAACTATTAAATCCGTTGCTTGCCGGATAAACTAATAAATGAAGTAGGATAAATATCAACGAGGCCTTTACCGGTTCAATGGACTCTACCTGCGAAAGAGCGAACCAAAATACCGGCATGAGAAAGAAAGAAAAATGAAATCGTAAAAGCTGTACCGTTGAAGGCAGAATTTTATTCACTTTTAAATTTAAAAGGAAAATTTCATATAACAGATAAAAAAAACCTGCTTTCTTTTAAAGCAGGTTCTTTTATTATAACGTGTTGAGATTAAACTAACATTGTTACCGGGTTTTCCAGGAAGGATTTTACGGTAAGTAAAAATGCAGACCCTACGGCCCCGTCTACACTGCGATGATCGCAACTCAGGGTTACTTTCATACGGTTAGACACACCAAAACCATCTCCCTTTTTAACTACTACCTCTTTGATAGCTCCGACTGCAAGAATCGCACTATCCGG
Organism: Ginsengibacter sp.; assembly: GCA_039921585.1. Taxonomy (GTDB): domain Bacteria; phylum Bacteroidota; class Bacteroidia; order Chitinophagales; family Chitinophagaceae; genus Ginsengibacter. The sequence continues at coordinate 6,019 of JBDSBN010000211.1, forward strand.
TGGATTAATGATGGCTGTAAATTGTTCGATATCCATCATACCCAAATTACTTACGGTAAAGGTGTTCCCGCTAAATTCGCTGGGTTGTAATTTATTGGTTTTTGCTTTGTCGTATAACTCCTTTGCATCCGCTGCAATTTGAGAAAGTGATTTCTGATCAGCAAATCGTACTACCGGCACGATCAATCCTTCGGGCAATGCCACAGCCGATCCAATATGTATGTGCTTGTTACGGCGGATAAAATCTCCAATCCAGCTGCTATTTACTGCAGGATGTTGACGAAGAGCCATCGCACATGCTTTAATTACGAGATCATTAAAGTATACTTTTACAGGACTCACTTCATTGATCGCTTTGCGGGAAGTAATGGCATTATCCATATTAATCTCCATCGTGAGATAAAAATGCGGTGCCTGATATTTACTTTCTCCCAAGCGGCGGGCAATGGTTTTACGCATCTGAGTGTTTGGAATATCCTCATAACCCTCTTCACCTACAGCCGCAAATAGCATAACCGGTTTTGCTTCTGCTGCAGCTTTCTTTTCGGTCTTCGCAGCTGGTACAAATGAATCAATATCTTTTTTCACAATACGGCCACCGTCACCGGATCCTTCTACATCTGCTAAGTCAATTCCTTTATCTGCTGCCAGTCTTTTAGCCAAAGGAGAAGCTTTAATTCTGCCGCCTTCATCCGTGGAGCTTTCATTTGCCTGAGTTGACACCTCTTGCTTTTTAGGTTCTTCTATCGTTTCTTTTTTACTTTGATCTTCTTCCGAAGCGGCTGCAGGAGACTCAGATTTGTTTTTATCTGCTTCTACATATGCCGTTACATCGGTTCCTTTTTTACCAACTATAGCAATGATGTCATTTATTTTGGCTGCTTCACCTTCTTCCACACCCAGATAAAGAAGGGTTCCTTCCTCATACCCTACTACATCCATCGTTGCTTTATCCGTCTCCACTTCTGCGAGTGAGTCATCAGCTTTTACAAAATCACCCACTTTTTTGTTCCATTGAATGATTTTTCCTTCTGTCATAGTATCACTCATCAAAGGCATCCGGATTACTTTTGCGCCATCAGGCAAGGCTACTTCTTTAGAAGAAACTGATTTGCTTTCTGATTTCTTTTCCTTCTCGTCTGAAGAGGCAGATTTTTCTTCTTTTTTGCTTTCTGATTTCTCTTTGGAAGAATTATTTTTCGATCCGCTTTCTTCCCCATCCAAAATGGATTGGAAATCTTCTCCTTCTTTACCTACAATCGCAATAATATCATTGATTTTTGCAGACTGACCTGCTTCAACTCCAATATACAAAAGTGTTCCTTCTTCATAACCCACCACATCCATCGTGGCTTTATCGGTTTCCACTTCAGCAAGTGAATCATCACTTTTTACTTTATCACCCACTTTTTTATTCCATTGGATGATTTTCCCTTCCGTCATTGTATCGCTCATTAAAGGCATCCGTATCGCTGTCGCCATAGTATAAACTCTATTTTTTAATTGAAATTAAGCCGTGAAATTAATGCAAAAAGAGTAAATGAATTGCAAAGGCTTTTTTACAGTATAAAATTGGCGGATAAACGGCCAATTTTACATTTGTTTCTGGAACAAAAGTAAAAAAACAAACTAAAAATTTTTCTGAATATTTTATCGATAGATGACTGAAAAATAACCCGCTGTCAAACTTGCTTGTGAAGTTCCCTGAATTTCTTTAGCCTCAAAGTAAAAATTGCCCCGGATTCGCTTTGTCGTTTTATTATGCTCGAAAATGGTGAGTTTTCCAGAATGAGCAGCCAGATAAGTTGTTATGGATGGATTATACTGACCAATGTAATCTGAACCAAACAGCCCAAAATCATACGTTCCCGGATTTATATCCGCCGGAAAGGTGACTCCAACGGTCTGGCTTTCTGTTTTATCTTTAGACACAACAGATATCATATTATCCATTTTAATACCTATGATGGAATAAACGAAAAAATCGATGTCATTTACTTTTACTCTAAATGTGTCAGTGACACTTGCCTTATCAAATGGGGTTGTTTGATATGGGATTTCAATAAATCTACCTTCCGTAATCTTCTTTTGTTTTCCATCAATTTGCCTGTAAACATTCATGGTAAATGTACCACTGATCGTTTTTTTCCTGGTATTAATTTCAGTAATTGAAAAAGTGCCACCGGATTGCGCAGGTACATTTCCCTGATTGGTTGTGTATGCGTATTCGGTTCCTTTTGAGTATACGCCCACGTTATTTTCACTCTCAATATTCAATAAGTAAAGATGCATGCCTGAATCAGCAACTTTTAATGTGATATTTTCTCCGGTTTTAGAAATTCCGGAAATAGAAATAATCCCTGAAGAAATAAAAGCTCCGGTAAAATTGTCGGCTGTAAAATTATTCCCATCGATTTTGGCTGTAAAACTTCCTTTAGCACCGGGTATTGAGGAGGGATCTAAATCTTCTGAGAGAAACTCTTTCTGGCAGGATGTATTCCCAAAAAACAAAACCAGAATAAATAACCATCCAAATATTTTTTTCATAAGAGAAATTAATGGTAGAAATAAATTGCACCATTAATTAAAGGTAAGAAATGAAAAATAAGATGGAAACACCATTTTGCAGTTATCCACAAAACTGCAAAACTTTTAAAAAATTTTCATTTGAATGGTTTGTTATTTGTTAGACAATAACATAAAAAAATGCAATCAAGACCGAAAAACATACAAGTATTGATGCCTGACAACCGGATACTTGATGTATGCTACTATTTTAACGACTCAAAGATTCCTGATCATGAAAAGGAAGAAATCACCAAATTATTTATTCAATTAGATAATTGTGTTTTCACGATGAAAATTGAAAAATCAATCTGTCGAAACCATTGCGCAGTAGAACAATTAGTACACAAAAAAGTAATTAACGAAAAAGGACATTTATGTTAATGAATGAACTTAGGAGCTCTCCTCCATTATTTCTTTCTCCTGAAGGCATTCTTCTAGTTCTTCCATCATTTTTACACTCCCGATAAAAAAAGGTGTGCGCTCATGTAGTTCGGTGGGTTTTTTGTCCAAAATTCTCTCCACACCATCTGTTGCTTTTCCTCCGGCAATTTCAAGAATAAAAGCAAACGGATTACACTCATAAAGCAGCCTTAATTTACCTTTTGGTTTATCTGTCGTACCGGGATACATAAATATTCCGCCCTTTATTAAATTACGATGTACATCACTCACCATACTGCCGATATATCTTTGGGTATATGGACCACCATTGACATTATTTTTATGCTGACAGGCATCAATATATTTTTTCACCTGCGGACTGTATCCAAAGAAGTTTCCATGATTTACCGAGTAAATTTTCCCATCCTCCGGGCATTTAATATCCGGATGGCTCAGACTAAACTCACCGATCGACTGATCAAGCGTAAAACCATTTACGCCTCTTTTGGTAGCGTATACCAAAATTGTTGATGAACCATAAATAATATACCCCGCTGCAACCTGATTTTTTCCAGGCTGTAAAAAGTCTTCAATTGTAACAGGCGTTCCAGGTTTTGATACTCTGCGATAAACACTGAAAATAGTCCCAATCGATACATTGACATCTATATTGCTACTTCCATCTAAAGGATCGTACATACAAATGTATTTTGCCTGATTACTAATTTCATCATCAAAAACTAACATCTCATCTAATTCTTCACTGGCAATTCCTGCACAACTAATTCCATGGCGAAGAACACCTGTAAATTGGTTATTGGCAAATTCATCCAGTTTCTTCACTTCTTCGCCCTGAACATTGACATTGCCCGTATCTCCTAAAATATCTACAAGACCAGCCTTATTAACCTCAAGGTTTACTCTTTTAGCTGCCAAACCGATATCCCTAAGCAAGCCGGCAAGTTCGCCAGTGGCATCCGGAAAGGTGCGCATTTCTCTGATTGTAAACTCATCCAGCGTTAAGACTTCCCTGTTAACTTTTATCATGATTGCAATTATTTTTGGAAACAAAAATAGGAAATTAGGAAATTATATTGGAATGAAAACGGTTATTCATCTTCCTTTCATTCAATAACTAAACTTTGTAATGGACCAAACACTACTGCACCTCTTACTTTAACTGTTTATTCTTTTGGAAATTTATTTTTTATTAAAAATACTATCTACATTGCCTGTTTAAAAGAAAACAGAGAAAATGAAGGTGTTTAAATTTGGAGGAGCAAGTATTAACAGCTACGAACGTATAAAAAATCTATCCTGGATTTTACAACATCATACGGATGAAAAAATATTAATCGTAATTTCTGCCATGGGCAAAATGACGAATTCGTTGGAAAAAATTGCGGAAGAATATTTTGAAGGAAAAAAGGAAGAGGCGCTGCATTTATTTGAAGGCGTTAAATCTCACCATTTGAGCCTGATAAAATATTTATTTACGATTGAATGGGAAAAAGCGACCAAGGATTTGGAAATCATTTTCACACAAACAGAAAGTATTTTAAACACCCCTCCCACAAAAGATTACAACTATTATTACGACCAGATTGTGAGTATTGGTGAGCTCCTTTCTTCCAGCCTTATCTCTAATTTCTTAAAAGAAGAAAATATTCCAAACATTTGGTTTGATGTAAGAAAAGTGCTTAAAACAGACAGCAACTTCCGGGATGGCAAAGTAGATTGGGACCTTTCAAAAGAAAAAATCAATCAAGAGGTTCGTCCGCTTTTTAATGATACTA
>JBDSBN010000212.1:0-3046 GCA_039921585.1 Ginsengibacter sp.
TTCAGGTGGATTTGATCCTTGTTTATTATACCCTGATTTATTCATATTGGGAAATAACCTTTAATAATGGAATCTTAAATTTCCCGTTATTTATCACCCTAAACTCCTATTCTCTTCTTTTCATAAAACATCTCCTACAAACTTTGATTCTACTGCTTTATATTTGCAATTCAAAATATTTTTCTAATTGAGTACTACTAAAGAACGTAAAGGATTATTTAAGCGAATTCGGGGGCAAGAAACCGATAGTGGAGAAATGAGCTTTATCGAACATCTGGAAGTATTACGCTGGCACCTCGTGCGGTCAGCAATTGTACTTGTCATCATTGCCATAGGTGTATTTGTCAATGTAGATTACGTTTTTGATAATATCGTATTTGCACCGGCCAACTCCCGTTTTATTACCTATCATTTTCTTTGCAACTTGAGTCATACTCTTCATTTAGGAGATTCACTTTGCATGCCTCCAATTAATATTAAACTTTTAGGAAGTACAGTTAGCGGGCCTTTTATGTCGGCGATCAGCATCTCATTTTTAGGAGCTGTTGTGATTGCCTTCCCCTATTTATTATGGGAAGTATGGCGGTTTATAAAACCGGCATTATCCAAAAAAGAAATTAGTTATGCAAGAGGAAGTATCGGTTGGGTATCACTTTGTTTTTTTTCAGGTGCTGCATTTGGATATTTTCTTTTAGCTCCATTTACTTTTAACTTTCTTGCCAATTTCCATTTAGGAAGTATGGGTGCTTACCAATATTTGCCTACTTTGGATGATTATATCAGCACTTTGTCCTCGCTTGTTCTTGGTTGTGGAATTGCATTCGAACTTCCTGTACTTGCATATGTACTTTCAAAACTAGGATTAGTTACTCCCCAACTTTTGAAGGAATACCGAAAATATGCCTACGTTGCTATTCTTGTTTTGGCTGCGATCATTACTCCTTCACCGGATTGGACAAGTCAATTAATCGTCGCAGTTCCGTTAATTATTCTTTATGAAATAAGTATTTTCATCAGCAGAAGAGTTAAAACTCAAAAAGCAGAAGAAGAAAAAGAATGGGAATAATGTAGACTTCAGATTGAATTTTCATTCACAATAATTCCTTAAAAACTTATTGATTATTTTCATTTTCTATTGGATTAGGTTTTGTGCCTACTCAAATAAACGTTAAAACAAATTCAATATCATGGATACTTTCAGCGTTTTAAATACATTGCATGACCTCCATGAAAATGAAAAATATCACTACCCATATAAGCCTGGGAATAATTTTCCCCTTATTATTTCTTTCATTTATACCCGTATCTCAAACCGTATCTGAAGAAATCTCTCCATCCAGGAAAACACAAAGCAGATACCATATCGTCATTTCTAAAAAGACTTATGAATTAAAGGTGTATGATTCCGAAGGATGGTTTGCTACATATCCATGCGTATTTGGCAGCAATGATTTAACGGATAAACTGATGGAAGGAGATAAGAGAACGCCCGAAGGAACCTACAAGGTTATTTACAAAAAGCAAAAGGCAAAATGGGCTTATGAACTGATGCTCGATTACCCGACAGAGGCCAATAGGAAAAAATTTAATGAAAGAAAAGCAAAGGGCATTATTCCTCAGCAAGCACGGATAGGCGGCGGTATTGCTATACATGCTACACGTCCCCAGGAAGAATGGACCGTAGACCATTTTCAAAACTGGACAGATGGATGCATTTCACTTAAGTACAACGAAGCAAGGGATTTGTTTAGCTATATTGATGTGGGTACGATGGTGACTATTACGAAGTAGGTGGTGGGTTTCAGGAATCAGGTATCAGATTTCAGCTATTTGGTGGTGGGTAATTGTTTATGGCAATTACACCTTTCAACAATTTAGGAATTCAACATGCCACGATATAGCCATTCAACCATTCAACCATTCAACCATTTAATCATTCAATAATTCAATAATTAACTCCCCCTATCTCCGGTTTTTCCCTTTAAACAATCCAATATTATACCCGGCACGGATAACCGGATTACTTCTTCCCAATTCATCAATGTAGGGAGAATTTTTATCGCCGCTAAAATCCCACATCACTGATATAAAATAGTAGGTATTATTTCCTTTTTGTCGTCCTCCGGCATAACCACCTCCTAATAGTAAACTTCCTGCACTTCTATTGTCTATTTGATCAGGCTGCCCACTTGAGGAGAAAGGAATATATTTTTGGCGAATAAAGTTATATTCATATTGAGCAGTCGCAAAAATCATACTTATTGGAAACAAACGTACAAATGCTCCGGGACCATAAGTGGTTTGACGCAATTTATCACCCCGGGATACGATGTCCCTTTGAGAAATATAATTGAAATTAAAATTAACTCCCGCATCTAGCCAATCAGTCAAACTATACCCTAATTGCGGTGTAGCACCCAGCGCCGTATAATGATTGGAAAACCCCACATTAACACTTCCCCCGGAAAACAATCTTTCCTTATCAAATCCAGGCACTTTTTCTTCGGAGGTTTGCTGTGCAGAAACCTGCAAACAGAACGGAAGGAATAAAATCAATACAAATTTCTTCATAACAGGACTTTATAACATTTAAAATGGAACAAAAATACTTGAATCACTAAGCTAAAAAAGTTAAAAAATTATCCGAACACTGTTAATCAAAAATCTTACCAGCGTTCAGAATCCCATTCGGGTCAAATGTTTTCTTAATTCCCTGCATCAGTTCAATTTGCTTTTTATCGAAAATAATATCCATGAAACTTTTTTGTACCAATCCAATTCCATGCTCACCGCTTAACGTACCACCCATTTCCTTGACCAATTCAAAAAGGGCCCGCAAAGATTTGATAATTTCCGGATCATCCTGACTATTCTCTGTTCCCTCTTTTTTAATCCGGATGTGTAAGTTTCCGTCGCCGGCATGCCCGTAACAAACCGCATTAAATCCATACTGAACACCTAATTCCTTTACTCCTTTAATTAAAGCAGGAAGTTGATATCTTGGGACCACGGTATCTTCCTCAATCGTATATCCGGCTATTTTTAC
>JBDSBN010000213.1:0-5591 GCA_039921585.1 Ginsengibacter sp.
GATGAGAATTGTAAAGCCGGATTTGATATTATGGGTAAAATATGAATACTGGTATTATTACTTACAGGAAATAAAAAGAAAAAACATTCAACTTTATTTAATTTCAGGAGTGTACCGTAGCAATCAGATTTTCTTTAAATGGCATGGCGGACTTTATAGAAAAATGCTAAAATCTTTTACGCATTTTTTTCTTCAAAATGAATCTTCAAAAGAAAACCTGGAAAAGCTGATCCCTCCGGAAAAGATAAGCGTAACCGGAGACACGAGATGCGATCGGGTCATTCTTACCGTTGATAACTTCAAACCCGTTCCGGGAATTGCAGAATTTTGCGGAGATGCAAAAGTAGTGGTGGCAGGCAGCACCTGGGAAGATGATGAAGCCATCTGGATCCATTTTGTAAAAGAAAATCCGCAGATGAAATTCATTATTGCACCACATGAAATCGATCAGCAGAATTTGGAGGAATTACAGACTGACTTTCCGGGGTCTATTTTGTATTCGGAATGGATGAAAGGGAAAAGTGTCAGTGGGCAGGTTTCAGGTATCGGGTATCAGGAGTCAGGTATCAGCAGTCAGGGGGTAGGTATGGAAACACCTCATTGTCTGATTATTGATAATATCGGGATACTGTCGCGGTTATATTATTATGCGACGATTACGTATGTTGGGGGTGGATTTGGAGGAGATGGATTACATAATATTCTGGAAGCCGCAGTATTTGGAAAGCCGGTTATCTTTGGTCCGTATCATCATAAAAATTTCGAGGCAGAAGAATTAATTGATTCTTCCGGAGGAATTAGTGTTGGTAGTGCTGTAGAACTGGAAGATATTTTAGAAAAACTATTAAAAGATGAAAGCAAACTTTCTGAAAGAGGAAAAGCCGCCCGTGATTATATTTATAAAAATGCCGGCGCCAGTGAAAAAATCGTTGAATATATAAAGGGGAAAGGGGTTTAAAAGGTTTGTAGATTTTTCTGCATTTACCAGTTTATTCAGGCAGCGCAAGGGGGACGCGGCGCTACATTGGGTTTTTGATTTCTAAATTAACTAAGAATTGTTCAACGAATTAATTCTAAAAATGCCTCTCTTGCAGCACCAAACGAACTCTTTAGAACTAAATTGATATTCTTTATCCTTATTTCATTTTCACTGTAGATTTCATTCACCTTGTTTGTTTCAATAAATGAAATAACCTTTTTCAAATCGCTTTCAAGTTCTTTATCTACGACAATTTCAGAACCCATAACTTTTGTAAAATTTATTTTTTCGATTAAAATACTATATATTTCCATACAGTTATTTCCTATTCCTAAAGCATCTTCCTTAGAAATCTTAATCCCCAAAAATTCAGTTGCCTTTTCATCTGTTTCAATTACAAATCTTAAATGAGTAAAGCATTCAGGTAAGATTGACTCTGGATTAGATATATAGGATTCGCAACTTTTAAAAGTAGAATACAAGCAAAAATTTAATAAGCGATATTTAGAATGTGGTTCACTAAAATCAAATTCCTTTCTGTTATTTGTTATTAATTCATGGTAAAAATTTGTTGAAATTTTTACTAATACGCCTATTTCCTTTAATTGTTTTTTATCTGTTATCTTGAATAATGAATAATCAACGTTATTCAACGAATTAGTATAATATTTCCCTGAAGTTTTATCAAAGTCGGTTCTGAAATCGGTACGCACTTCCTTTGAAAGTGGTGATAATAATATTAAAGCAAATCCAAATTCAACAGCGATGTTTAATGGTTTGTTGTTCCATATCCATTCGAAAACAGATGGAAAAAAAAATCCGACAAGAAATAAGAATACTAACCAAAAAATTGGTGAACGCATCAATACCAAAAAAACTCCTGCTCTCATTTGCTTCTTGGCAATTAATGATGTTGCTAAAGGGAATCCAAGGAGAAGAGGTAAGATAATATTGGAACTTGTAAGAATGCCAATAATAAATCCTATTGGAACCCATAGTAAAGCTATCCAACCATATTGTGCAGTTAACCATCCAAGCAAAATTATAAATAGTAAACTTCCAATTTTATACATAATAGTAAATTTTAATAATCAATGAGTTTTTGGTTCTGCCTTTAGCAAAAAACACCTTTGATGCATAATTACAATTCTTAATTATAGTAATCCAATGTCAATTCTTGAAACTATATATTTCATTTAAGGTGAAGTACAACGTTTGCATTACCGAATATACTCACATAATAACATATTAATCAAAAAACATTATCAACTCATTATTGTAAATACATCTACCCATCCTACTACCGCAAAACTTACAAAATACATAGCACCCTGATCTATTATTTTACAACCGCCTGTACCCATCATCATTTTTTATTAAAACAACGAAAATAATTTGAATATTAGTAATGTCCTGAGTTACAAAATCAGGACAGCAGCCCATTTTATTTTAAAAGTGATATACTAAGGACAGCGGGTGGATGAAGGAGAAAATAAAATGCTCGTCTTAAATGCCATCAGATGCAAAATAGTGAGTAGGGCTTTTGCTGTTATTCAAAGAGATTCTCCTTTTGTGAATCTCAATAAATTTAAAGCTGCCTGATACAAATTATTTGGATTTTATCATAGAATGCGCCAACAGGGGGCACTTAGAGTGTAGCTGAAAACTTTACTCCAATTTCTTTAATGAATTCAAAATCATCTATGCATCTTACTCCCATGTTTTTACAAACATTAGGAATTTTAACTCTTTGGAATTCATAGCACTGTCAATATTTTCTTTGGTTACAACAGTAGCATTAGTGTCAATTGCATGAGCTATTAACCAATGGTCTGCCAATGAACGACCTTTTATATTGTCAACTAGAAGCCTATGAGATGGGTCAGCTTGCAGAATTTTTTGCCAGCAAGCAATAACATTTTCAGTTGGTTTATGTATTGGAATTAAGCTACGTTTTAACCATTTGGATAAGTCGTCTTCGGTTTTGTCTGAATTATCCGCTACTACAATTTCGTTTTTTACTTCTTCTGGAATAAAAATGCGGCCTTGTTTGCCTAGTTCATTTAGAATATCCCAATAATCAGGACATAAATCTGGAGAATAATATTTTTGCCACGATTGAATCAGTACATTGGCATCTATACAATAAATATTTTGGTTAGCACTCATCTATAGATTTGTGCTTCTAGTTTATGAAAATTATTTGCAGGCGTTCCAAGTAAAAAGCTTGCTTGAGTTGGTTGTACATATCCACTCCTAAGAGCGTCAAGAACAACTTGTGTAAAAAGCCTGCTATTTTTATTCAAACGTAACAAATAGGGGTTAGGGCCACCTGGCTTTTCTTTTTGTCTAAGTTTTAAAGCAGCTTTTTTTTCAGCTTCTCTTTTTAAAAAAGCTTGATATTCAATTTCAGCTTCTTTTTTTAACTTTTGATATCTCTGAACAGAAATCAAGTCCAGTTTTAACGCTCTAACTAGAAAAGCAATTGAACTAACTCCAAGTGTTTTGGCTGCCTTAAAAACATCTTGAGCATTTTGATAAATTGAATCATCAAAACTTAAAATAATTTCTTTAGGTATTAATGCGTTTGCCGCTACTTCATTGCAAAATATTTCTACAGGGTGGAATTTGTCCTTGTTCTTCAAACCCGGTTCAATATCATTTGAAATTCCCGTTTCAGCTATCCAAATATGAGCCAGTTCATGAACTAAGGTAAATAATTGAGGAGCATTCCAGTCGTCCGAATTTACAAATACAAAGGGAGCATATGGGTCTGCAATAGCAAAACCTTGTAACTCGTCTGAGTCTAATTTTAATCTTGAATGAATAAAACTTGTACGGGAGACAAATATGCCATTCGTTTCGGCTGCATCAATCCATTCTTTAATTGGATTTTCGATTTTATGATTTGCAGGAGCAATGTTCAATGTCTTTAAAATATCTTGAGCAACGACTTCAGGTTTATCCTTAATTGAGAAGCGTCCAAAAAAAGCTAACTTTTCTTCATTATCTTCTGCGTAAACCTCACTTATCCAAGCTTGCTTTTGTTGAATTTCACGAATTATAAAAATAGATGAAGTAGTTAGTTCTTTTGAGCCTTTTTTTCTGAAATCTTGAAGTGGTTGAAAGTCTCTGGGAATGTCTGGTAGAAAGAATAAAGCAAAAGGTCGCTTGTAGGCTTTTGCTAAGGTCTGTGCTTGTCTAATAGTCGGTTGGCTATCGCCAGATTCCCATTCTATAAGCTTAGCAACAGCTACTGGAACTCTTGCAGCAGCAGTCTCCTCAGTCATTCTTGCTGATTCTCTAGCCCATTTCAGAACATTTGGAGTTATGTTTGCTTTATCACCCATATTTATGCAACAAATGTATGGAATATTGTTTTTGAGATTTAAAATGGAGTATTTTATTGATATGAAGATGTTCCAAAAGCATAACCGCAAACGTTTATATTACCGAATATACCCACATTAAAACATATTACTCATAAAATATTATCCCTCTCATAATTAAACTATTATTCCACCTAACGAATTTTATATTAAAATCGATTTAATTGCGTAAATACAACTTTGATTTTTGAAATAAGGTAACTCCTCACGAACCAGAGCATTGGACAAAGATTAAAATTTTGCCCTTGAAAAATCAGACTAAAAAACGAAATCAATCCTTTGCCAATACATCTGAATATTCCTCCGGATTCTTTTTAAACTGCGCCTGCACATACGGACAATATGCTTTTACCGTTAAATGATTTTTACGGGCGTAATCGACCATTTCCAGAAACATCTTTTTTGCCAGTCCTTTGCCCTCCTGTCCAGGATTTACTTCGGTATGTATTGCCAGTAATCCTTTCCCGATTATTTTAATTTCTAACCGGGCTATTTGTTCGCGCTCGTCATTGATGTAAAACATGCCTTCATTTTGATCATCTAATTTGAATTCTACCTGATCCATATAAAAATATTTGATGGTTTATTTATAATGCAGGGGTGGCTTTTAGCTTTTAGACTTTAGCTTTTGGCCGTTGGCTTTTGGCCTTTAGCCTTTGGCCTCTGGGCTTTGGCCTTTAGCCTTTGGCTTTTGGCCTTTGGCTTTTGGCTTTTGGCTTTTGGCTTTTGGCCTTTGGCTTTTACCAACGGCCAACCTCCAATGGTCAACCGCCAACCGCCAACGGCCAACATCCAACCTCCAACCGCCACCCTCTAAATGATTCCTTCAATTTTTGTGCTAAGTAGTTATAGTTCCCTATTTTTACGTTAGAAAGCTTTCTTGTGCTGGCAGGATTTACCTTTACCCATAAGGGGCTGCATGCACAGCTGACTATTAAAATATCACAATGGACGAATCAGAAGATGATGTAAGAATCAATTCGAAACATGACTGGAAGGATAAATTATATGTGATTATATTCAGAGCCACGACACCGGCAGGAAAACAATTTGATCTATGGTTGCTGGTCATAATTGTTATGAGTGTGCTGGTCGTATTGGCAGACAGTGTTCCTTCTGTTCATTTCAGGTATGGAAATATATTATATGTTCTGGAGTGGGTATTCACCTTACTTTTTACAATTGAATACATTATCCGGATCATCATTCTGGAACGTAAGAGA
>JBDSBN010000214.1:0-4423 GCA_039921585.1 Ginsengibacter sp.
ATTTTATACCCTGGCGCGGGAATTTTACCAGAGGAATATTTATTACCGCGCAATTAAAATGCACGGAAACTCTAACGGAGATGTACCGCATTTATGAACAGTTTTATGACGGACATCCATTTGTCAAAATCAGCAGAGATTCCATCTTTTTAAAACAGGTTGTTAATACCAATAATTGTTTTGTAAACATGGAAAAAGTAGGAGATATCCTGGTGGTTCATTCGGCCATCGATAATTTGTTGAAAGGTGCCAGCGGTCAGGCTGTACAAAATATGAACCTGATGTTTGGATTGGAAGAATCAGAAGGATTAAGATTAAAGGCGAATTATTTCTAGAACGGAAGTAGATGGAAATTTCCGGAAACAATCCGGACTATATTTTCCTTTAGAATAATTAACTGATCCTGATGATGCATTTAATCAATAAATCATTTTATCGAAAAATTTCAATTCTGAATTTATTAAAAAAAAGCAAATGAAATTATTTGACGTTTATCCCATAAATAATATCAACATCGTTAAAGCAAAGGGATCTTATGTTTGGGACGATAAAGGAACTGAATATTTGGATATGTACGGTGGCCATGCGGTTATTAGTATAGGTCATACAAATCCGCATTGGGTAAAAAGAATCGAAGACCAATTGAAAAAAATTGCTTTTTATTCCAACTCTATTGAAATTCCACTGCAACAAGAACTCGCCGATAAACTAGGCGCTTTGTCCGGTAAAAACGACTTTCAATTATTTCTTTGTAATTCGGGTGCAGAAGCCAATGAAAATGCATTGAAATTAGCCTCTTTTCACAATGGCAGAAAAAAAATAGTCGCCTTTAAACATGGTTTTCATGGGCGTACATCACTGGCAGTAGCAGCTACTGACAATCCCTCTATAATAGCCCCGGTTAATGAAACAGCCAATGTGGTTTTTCTTTCCTTTAATGATGAGAGAGGTTTGATAGATTATTTCAAAATTCACGGATCATCTGTGGCTGCCATCATTATTGAAGGTATACAGGGCGTTGGTGGAATCAGGGAAGCATCGCAAAGCTTTTTGAAATTAATCAGGAGATTATGTGATGAATTTAATACCGTTTTTATTGCAGATTCAGTTCAATGTGGCTATGGCAGAACCGGCGAATTTTACTCGCATGATTATGCAGGTGTAGAAGCGGATATATACACAATGGCGAAAGGTATGGGGAATGGTTTTCCTGTGGGAGCTCTATCTATTTCCCCGAAAATAAAACCCAAACATTCTATGCTGGGCACAACCTTTGGCGGAAATCATGTAGCCTGCGCAGCATCTATAGCAGTTTTGGAGGTGATGGAAAAAGAAAATCTCATGCAAAATGCCGCTGAGATGGGCGAATATCTGATCAGCGAGATTAGCAAAATTGAAGAACTGGAAAATGTGCGGGGTCGCGGATTAATGATCGGTTTTGATGTGCCGGAGGCCTTAATAGATCTCCGGAAAAATTTATTGAACAAGCATCATATTTTTACAGGAGTTGCTTCCACCAATGTAATCCGGTTATTACCTGCTCTAAATCTGAGCAAAAAAGAGGCAGACAAGTTTTTGACTGCGCTTAGAAAGGAAGTAGGGGTTCTACTTTTAGAAACCAAGCTCAAAGAAACTACTCTGAATAATTAAATTTCATTTAAAAAAAGAATCGTTTGAAAAATTTTCTATCTGTAAATGACATCGATGGACAAGTAGACGAACTGGTGTCGCAAGCGTTGGAATTCAAGAAAAATCCTCTCATGAGCAATCAGTTGGGAAGGGGAAAAAGAATTGGATTGTTATTTATGAATCCAAGCATGCGCACACGACTAAGCACTCAAATAGCAGCGCAAAATTTAGGAATGGAAGCGATTATGTTTAATGCTTCTTCTGACGGATGGCAGTTGGAGTTTGGAGACGGTGCTGTCATGAATGGTAAAACCGTGGAGCATATTAAAGACGCTGCACCGGTTTTAGGAAGTTATTTTGATGTTTTGGGCATTCGGACTTTTCCGGGTTTGAAAAATAAAGAAGAAGATTACTCGGAAAATGTAATCAATCAATTTGTTCAATACTCAGGCATTCCTGTCGTAAGCCTTGAAAGCGCTACGGTACATCCCCTGCAAAGTTTTACGGATGCGATTACCATTTCAGAACAGTTATTAATTACCAAAATAGAACGGCCTAAGGTAGTTTTAACCTGGGCTCCGCATATAAAAGCTTTACCTCAATGCGTGTCTAATAGTTTTGCGGAATGGATGAATGCCTGGGAGAAAGTGGATCTCGTAATCACTCATCCGGAAGGGTACGAATTGGATAAGAAATTTGTGCAGAATGCCCGGGTAATTCACGATCAGCAAAGCGCTCTTGCCAATGCTGATTTCGTCTATGTGAAAAACTGGAGCAGCTATGAGGATTATGGTCAGGTAATTCCGGTAAATGAGAATTGGATGCTGGATAATCAAAAAATGTCCGTAACAAATAATGCGAAAGTGATGCATTGCCTTCCTGTAAGACGAAATGTAGAATTGAGTGATGAGATTCTGGATGGAGCAAATAGTTTAGTAACAACTCAGGCCTCTAACAGGGTGTGGGCAGCACAAACTGTTTTAGCAAATCTTTTAAAGAACGGATAATGGATATGCAACCCGAAAAAGAATCTTTGTTCATTATAAAAATTGGTGGAAATGTCATTGACGAGGAGAAGTCATTGAATAAATTTCTGGATGATTTTGCTTTTTTAAAATCTAAAAAGATTCTCGTTCACGGTGGAGGGAAAGTGGCCACTTCTATCGGAGAAAAATTAGGAATTACCTCCAACTATGTAGAGGGCAGAAGAATTACGGATGGTGATACCATTGATTTGGTAACGATGGTGTATGGCGGCCTTGTCAATAAAAAAATCGTTGCATTATTGCAATCTAAAAACACCAATGCCATCGGGCTCACAGGAGCAGATGCAAATATGATTCCCGCTCAAAAAAGGCTCGTAAAAAAGATAGATTTCGGATGGGTAGGGGATGTTGATCAGCAGGATTTAAATTCCAGTCAGTGGAAACTTTTTCTTGATAATGGGATGGTTCCGGTGGTGGCGCCTTTAACGCACGATGGAGCAGGAAATATGTTGAATACAAATGCAGATACGATTGCCTCTGTTTTAGCAACCGGATTATCCGAATATTACTCCGTAAAATTAATTTTCTGTTTTGAAAAGGACGGAGTGCTCAGTGATATTCAAAAGGACGATTCGGTCATTCGCAATTTGGATGAATCAACATATCAGCAATTAAAAAAAGAGAAGAAACTTTTTGCCGGCATTCTTCCTAAAATTGACAATGCTTTTGCAGCAATCAATCATGGAGTAGAACAAGTAATAATAGGCAACTCTAGCAAATTAATTGAGTTGAGCAAAGGAGAATCAGGGACCATCATGAAATGATTGTTTTATTTCTCTTTTATAAAAGTTATTTGCTTAGTACCTTTCAAATTCCAGTGATAATTTTACGATTATGAACAACCTTTCTGCCGATACGATTTCTTCTGATTCACTGAACGAATTATATATTGATGCACTTACTCTTTTAAAGGAACTCATTGCAACGCCCTCTTTATCCCGGGAAGAACATCAGACAGCCGATATTTTGGAAAATTTCCTTAGAGATAAAAAGGTTGAACCAAAGCGGTTTTTAAATAATGTCTGGGCAAAAGGAAAACATTTTAAAAACAATAAGCCAACTCTTTTATTAAATTCTCATCACGATACGGTAAAGGCAAACCCTGGATATACACTAAATCCCTTTGATCCAATAGAGCGAAAAGGTCAATTATTTGGATTAGGGTCCAATGATGCGGGTGGTTGCCTGGTTTCATTATTGTCCACATTCCTTTATTTTTCAGAAAAAGATTTACCCTTTAATGTCATTTTTGCGGCCTCCGCAGAAGAAGAAATATCCGGCAAGAACGGAATGGAAGCGCTCATACCCGAACTGCCAAAAGTTGATTTTGCGATAGTAGGTGAACCGACCAAATTACAAATGGCCATTGCAGAAAAAGGCTTGATGGTTTTGGATTGTGTAAGTACTGGAAAAGCAGGTCATGCGGCCAGAGATGAAGGAATAAATGCTCTTTATTTAGCGATGGACGATATACAATGGTTTCGTGATTTTAAGTTTTCAAAAGTATCTGAATTCTTAGGGCCTGTACACATGGCGGTTACCAGTATAGAAACAATTAATAAAGCACACAATATGGTGCCTGAAACATGCAGCTTTGTGGTGGATGTTCGGGTGAATGAATTATACTCATTTGAAGAAATACTCGAAACGGTTCGGGGAAATGTAAAGTGCACCGTTTCCCCAAGATCTCTTCGGTTAAAACCATCCGGAATATCTCCGGACCATCCATTGGTTTTGGCTGGCACTGC
>JBDSBN010000215.1:0-14422 GCA_039921585.1 Ginsengibacter sp.
ATTAAAACAAATGTACCGAGGGCTTCACTTAACAAATTCAACTTAGTATTTTTTATAGCATGGGAGGTGTAAAAGGATGCAGCTTTTAAACCACTGTCATCGGTGGCAGCAAAATGGTCCTTATAAGTAAGCCAGACGAGTAATGCCCCTAACATAGCGCCTGATAGTTGTGCCAGGATGTACATAGGAACCTGGTCCCAGGGAAATTTCCCGCTTAAAGCAAGGCCAATAGTTACAGCCGGGTTTAAATGGGCTCCGCTGTAAGGGCCTGCGATCACCACTCCGGTAAAAACAGCTAATGCCCATCCGGTGGTAATCACAATCCAGCCACCTCCGTTTCCTTTGGTACCTTTCAATACAACGTTTGCGACCACACTATTTCCAAGAAGAAGAAGGATAGCAGTGGCGATTAATTCAGCAACATATGGATTCATCTTTGTTAGTTTTGATTCTAATTAATTAAGTAGTCTATTTTCCTTTATTGTAATCTGCCCAAAATTTAACTGCCTCAACCGCTCTATACCAGCCTTTTATTAAGTCTTCCCGGTTTTCATCCGTGGTCTCAAAACGCCTATCTATTTTCCATTGCTGTTGAATTTCATCAACATTTTCCCAGAACCCAACCGCTAACCCGGCTAAATAGGCAGCACCTATTGCCGTAATTTCCGTCACCTTTGGACGCACAACAGAAGCTTTTAGTATATCTGCCTGAAACTGCAATAGTAAATTATTCTGAGTAGCGCCTCCATCCACCCGCAATTCTTTAATTTCCACTCCGGAATCTGATTCCATTGCTTTCAATACTTCCATTGTTTGAAAAGCAATGCTTTCAAGCGCGGCCCGGGCTATATGACTTTTGCTAGTCCCCCTCGTCATACCGAACATACTGCCTCTTGCTTCCTGGTTCCAATGAGGCGCTCCCAAACCGGCGAAGGCCGGAACCATATAAACCCCTCCGGCATCTTCTACCATGGAAGCCAGCTCTTCTATTTCCGGCGCACTCGAGATTATTTTCAATTCATCCCGCAACCATTGCACCACAGCGCCCGCAATAAAAGTACTACCCTCAAAAGCGTATTCCACTTTATCTCCTATTTTCCAGGCTATTGTAGTAATTAAGTTATTCGTTGAAACCAGAGGCTTTTCGCCAATATTCATGAGCATAAAACACCCGGTTCCATAGGTATTTTTCACCATGCCGGGCTTGTTGCAAACATGACCAAACAAAGCCGCCTGCTGATCGCCGGCGATTCCCGCAATGGGCACCCTCGTTCCTAAAAAATTTCCGGAAGTATGACCATACACCTCACTGGAAGATTTCACTTCGGGTAGCATTGATTCAGGTATTTCAAAAAGATCCAATAATTCTTTATCCCAGGCAACAGTGTTTATATTGAATAACATCGTCCGTGAAGCATTGCTCACGTCTGTGATATGCAATTCCCCTTCTGTTAGATTCCATACCAGCCAGGAATCAACCGTCCCAAAAGCCAGTTTTCCCTCCTTCGCTTTTTCTTTCGCCCCAGGCACGTTATTTAATATCCACTGAACTTTCGTGGCTGAAAAATAGGCATCGAGCACAAGCCCGGTTTTAGCCCGGATCATTTCAGCCAGGTTTTTTTCTTTTAATGCGTCACAATGAGCAGCGGTCCTGCGATCCTGCCAAACAATCGCATTATAAACAGGCTTACCGGTTGACCTATCCCAGACAATGGTGGTTTCTCTTTGATTTGTAATACCCATTGCAGCAACATCCGCTACATTAAAATTTTCCTTTAGTATCGCTTCTGCAATTACAGAGGCCTGAGAGGACCATATTTCCATCGCATCATGCTCTACCCATCCTGGCTTTGGATAAATTTGGGTGAATTCTTTTTGGGCAATAGATACTATTTCCCCACTTTTATTAAAAAGTATCGCTCTTGAACTGGTTGTACCCTGATCAAGGGTTAATATGTATTTCTTCACTCCAAAAATATTTTAAAATATGAAATAGGGTTTTTTGCAACAGAAATTAAATGAAACTAAATGAAAGTATTCAAAGGCAAATTAGGAATAAAATGTAAATATTAAAAAAATAATTTTTAACCTTGTCTTTGATATCGTTTATATAATCAATTTATACTTACATTCCTTACATATCTTATTCTGATGCAATAAGATTAAGATTGTAGTCCATACAAATGGACATGTATTTAACCGGAAAAATTAGTGTAAACCTTTCACAGTATGCTTTAACAACTAATAATGCAGATAGGGGCAGTAAAAAGTATGTTGGATTTACTAACAGCCAAAACCAAATCCCTGGTACTAAACAATCGTGATTTTTACACCGGAATTTCTAAATTTATCCACTATTATCGGGGAAAGATTTTTATCTGTGATGATCTCGTCAATTTCATCCAGGCCACAAATTTTACTAAATCCCCGTTTACCGAATTTTGTGTGGTCAGCCAGCACAATCACTTTCTGAGCCATATTGATCATACTTTTATTGAGTTCAGCTTCCATTGAGCTACTGGTCGTTATTCCAAATTCAAAATCTATTCCATCCACACCTAAGAACAATTTTGTGCAATAGAAATCTTTTAAAATGGCTTCTGCATAAGAACCTACTACCGAAGAGGAACTTTTTCGCACCATGCCCCCTAATTGAAGAATATCTATATCATTATGGTTCACTAATTCCGCGGCAACCTGCAAAGCCGAGGTAATAACAGTCAATTTTTGATTTGGAGAAATTTCCCTTGCTAAAGCTAACATCGTCGTTCCGGAAGCTATAATGATCGAGTCATTACTTTCAATAAATTCTGAAGCTTTTCTTGCAATGTCCCGTTTTTCTTCTTTCTGCAAACCTTCTTTTTCATTGACAGAACGGTCAATAATAAAAGGATTTGTATTGCTTGCACCTCCGTGTGTACGGAAAAGCTGATTGTTTTTTTCCAGAAATTTTAAATCCTTTCGAATTGTTACCGCAGACACCTTAAGTTCTTTACACAGGTTAATCACACTTTCATAACCTTTCGCATTAATAATCTCTACTATTTGCTGCTGCCTTTCTAAACTTGACATGTTAGTATAATTTATGAAACCAAAAATAAATAAACCTTTGGCAATTTAAATTTAATTTCTAATATAAAGCCGGAAGGCTTTTCAACTTTCTACATCATTGAATATTTATTGGCAATAATATACCACAACTGCTATCCTATACAGGATAAAATATGTAAACACGATGATTTCCCTATCAAAGCCATTTTATTAAACTATTTCGAATAATTACTTTAAATTTGTTTTATGCATTGAAAACAACCAATGTAATAGCAAATGAAACAATTCGACAGAAATATACTGACTGCTGCTCTGGAAACCACGAAAGAATGGGACATTATTGTGATTGGAGGAGGGGCTACAGGATTGGGAGTTGCAGTAGACGCTGCTTCCCGGGGGTTTAAAACACTTTTATTAGAGCAGGCAGATTTCGCAAAGGGAACTTCCAGCAGAAGTACCAAATTAGTTCATGGCGGTGTACGATACCTTGGGCAGGGAGACATTCAGCTGGTCAGAGAGGCTTTAAAAGAAAGAGGTCTCTTGCTAAAAAACGCACCTCATATCACCAAAAACGAATCAATTATCCTACCCTGTTATTCCTGGATGCGAGGGGCTTTTTATGGAGTGGGTCTGACCATTTATGATTGGTTATCAGGTAAATTTAGTATTGGCAGATCCAAAATGATCTTTAAGAAAGAATTAAAAAGAAGATTACCAACGCTGCAGGACAAATCGCTGAAATGTGGGATTCTTTATCATGATGGCACTTTTGATGATGCCCGTCTTGCCCTAAACCTGGCGCAAACATGT
Organism: Ginsengibacter sp.; assembly: GCA_039921585.1. GTDB lineage: Bacteria > Bacteroidota > Bacteroidia > Chitinophagales > Chitinophagaceae > Ginsengibacter. The sequence goes on from JBDSBN010000215.1 coordinate 3,862, forward strand.
GTTGAAAATGGAGGAGTGACTCTGAACTATTTTAAGGTGACATCCTTAATTAAAAACGAAACGGGATTACTCTCCGGCATAAAAGTTATTGACAAGGAGTCATTAAAGGAATATGATGTAATGGGTAAAGTTATCGTAAATGCTACAGGCGTATTCGTGGACGACATCTTAAAATTCGACAATCCAAAGGCAGAATCAACGATTCGACCAAGTCAGGGAATACATCTGGTTTTAGATAAGTCGTTTTTACAAAGTGAGGACGCTATTATGATCCCTCATACCGACGATGGAAGGGTACTGTTTGCCATACCATGGCACGACCATGTACTTGTAGGCACCACGGACACTCCTCTTGGCGCACATTCTCTTGAACCCCGGGCCTTAGAAAGTGAGATAGATTTTATTTTGAAGACCGCTGCCAGATATTTAATCAGACCTCCTAAAAGGTCAGATGTATTAAGTGTTTATGCCGGACTACGTCCATTAGCTGCTACAAAAAATAATCAGGAGAAAACGAAAGAGATTTCCAGAAGCCATAAAATAATTATTTCTCCAAGTGGCCTTGTATCCGTTATCGGAGGAAAATGGACGACTTACCGCAAAATGGCAGAAGATACTTTATCAAAAATTGAGAAGAAGAAAATGCTTCCCGTTAAAAAATGTGTCACGGAGCATTTAAGAATTCATGGATATATGCCCTATAAGCTGCAGGGACCACTTTTCTATTACGGTGCTGATGCAGAAGAAATAGAAACACTGATCTCAAAAAATCCAATTTGGGGCGAATCTTTAAGTAAGGATTTTAATATCAATGCAGCACAGATCATCTGGGCAGTCAGAAATGAAATGGCAAGAACTGTAGAGGATGTTTTAGCCAGGCGAACCCGGCTTTTATTTCTGGATGCACAAGAAGCAATCAATCTAGCTTCTAAAGTAGCGGAAATCATGCAACTGGAGTTAGGCAGGGACAATGTTTGGAAAATCAATCAAATAGACACTTTTACGAAGCTGGCAATGGGATACATACTTATTCATAATGAAAGCCTGATCGGGGAAATTGCCTGAAATGAAACAAGAAAAGCTATCTGAAAAGGAAAATAAAAACGAAACTTTTATGGGTATAAAACACGGCTTCTTCTTTATTTTGGGAATGTTTTTTATTGGGTCTGCCAGTGGACAATCCTCGAAATGGGATAGTACTTACAGACCTTCTACTTATGAGTATCGAGTAAGTCAATTTGAAAGTTATCCAAAAAATCCAGGGGAAATTATTTTTTTAGGCAACAGCTTAACAGCCCGGGCGGATTGGAACGAATTATTACAATTACCCCTTGCCAGAAACCGAGGCATCTCCGGAGATATTACTTTTGGAGTATTAGACAGATTGCAGGAAGTGACCGGGAGGAAACCAGCTAAACTCTTTATCCTGATTGGCATTAATGATATCTCAAGAAATATTTCCGATAGCCTGATCGTCCGGAATTATGAACGGATCATCTTTAAAGTTCAAAATGAATCGCCAGGTACAAAAATATATTTTCAGACTTTATTACCTGTTAATAACGATTTTACTCAATTTAAAAACCATTACAACAAGGATGGCCATATTCTAAACGTAAATAACCATATTAAAAAACTGGGGGAAAAATATGGAATAGAAATAATTGATTTATTTCCCCATTTCCTGAATGAGCAAAATAAATTAGATAAGAAATATACAGAAGATGGCCTGCATTTAAACGCGGCAGGATATATTGTATGGGCAAAAATTTTAAAAAAATATATCATAAACGAATAAACTAGCCAGGCAATATACCATGGAAGAATAACCGGAGAAGAATTCCCGAATAATCCGCAATTCGGGGTATCAAGAAAATGCTCCTCAATGATCTAAATCACTTTTATTAAATACAAATCCTAAAAATAATGCGCACTTACTTTTATTTACTGGTAACCTTCACCATAATTATTTTTTCCTGTACTTCTACCAATCAAGAAGGTAAAGATGCCTCCACCTTTGATAAGCAGGCTCACCGTGGAGGAAGGGGTATAGCACCCGAAAACACCATCTTTTCAGCAAAAACAGCTATTGATTATGATTGTACTTTAGAAATTGATTTGCAGATGTCGATGGATAAAAAAATTGTGGTATCACATGACCCTTACACAAACAGTAAATTTTGCCTGACCCCCGAGGGCGATACGATGACGCCAAAGGAAGGCCAAAGCCGCTTGCTTTATCATATGAATTATGATAGTATCGCAAAGTATGACGTAGGTCTGAAGCCAAACCCCGAATACCCGCGACAGGAGAAGGTACCTGCCATTAAACCTCTTCTGAGTGTTCTGATAGACTCTGCAGAAGCTTATGCAAAAAGTAAAAATCACACCAATCATTATAATATTGAAATAAAATCCAACCCAAAAAATGATGGAAAAAACTACTCCAGCGTAGAAGAATTTGTGGACCTGACAATGAAAATTATCAAAGACAAAAATATTGATTCCCGCACCATCCTTCAATCATTTGATACAAGAGTTTTAAACCTGGTACATGAAAAATATCCCGGGATTAAAACAGCTTTTTTAGTTCTTGCAACGAATAAAAATAATGCAGAAGGGTATATCAATGAGCTGGGCTTTATACCCGATATCTTTAGCCCACATTTTATGCTCATCACAGACGAACTCATAAAAGAATTTCATAAAAAGAATGTGTTGGTGATTCCCTGGACACCGAATACACTGGCAGATCTTCAACGTCTTAAATCCATGGGAGTAGATGGGATTATCACAGACTATCCTGATCTTTTTGCTCAATTAAAATAATTATCTTAGGGGATAAATACCAATCGCCTGGCTCAGCATTTATTAATCCAAAACTTTTCTAAACCGTTTAATTTATTATGATGACAAGGTACCTCGCACATTTCAGATTTTTTATCTTAACCACTCCCGTCCTATTCTTCTTCACCGTTGTTGGGGCGCAAAATTACAAATCGGTTAAAAGCTGGCCGGAGGAAGTGAACAATCAATTGGAAAGCTTCTTAAACAGCACCCGTGTTATACAAGAAAGAAAAGTTGCAGTATTCGATTGTGATGGTACCCTTTTCGGACAAGTTCCCCATTATTTAGCTGATGAGGCTTTGTATCACTTTGCAAAGATGAATTATGAAGGAAAAAAAGATGCCGTTTCTAAACAAAAAATGCAAATTATTGACCAATTGTTGAATGGAAATAATGTAGGTCTACAATATGTATCAACAAGAATCAACTTTTTGTCTGGCATGACAACCAGAGAAGTATCCGAGATGGGTAAACATCTATTCCATAGCAAATATCAGCAAAAGATGTACCCTCAAATGCGCGAATTACTGGCAAATCTGAAAGAATATGGATTTGAAATATGGGTTTTAACTGCTTCGCCTGAATTGCTTTATCAGCAATTTGTGCATGAAGAATTAGGGATACCTGTCGACAGAATTTTAGGTGTAAAATAGGTGATCAGAAACGATACTGTAACAAACACTTTGGTGCTGCCGGTTCCACAGGATGATGGAAAAGCAGATGCCATCCAAACATTTATTAAAGCCCGTCCTTTATTCGTTGCCGGAAACAGCAGAGGAGATATGGAAATGATGAACGAATCTGTGGGCCTTAAAATGATTGTTAACCCAGATAATGAAAAAGTAGAAAAAGGTGCTGAAGCAGGCCGTATGGCAGGTTATACCGTAGAGAGTTATTGGAAAAAAGAGGGAGCTATAATTGTTCGGTGCAATGACGTGCCCGAGGGAGATCATAAATATGTATCAAAGGAATGGGGTATTAAACCAAATAAAAGCAATCCGGCTAATTGAATCAATAAGGAATAAAATTTTTACTGGCACAGTTATTCAATATAAGAGTCACTTCAGATGATATGTTTGGAGCATTTTATCTATTCTTTAGATTTAATGAGATCTGGATTCAAATTATTTCCAGGCACCTAAATTCTTCCTGATCAACAAGTCCATTTCTGGAAAAATTACTACATTGTTGAAAAGACAAAAACATCAATTCTATCAACATGGATTATAAAAAATTGGGCAAATCGAATTTAAACATTTCCAGAATTGGATTTGGAACGATGTCATTAAAACCAGATCAACCGGATTTTAGCAGAATGATTGACACAGCAATTGATCAGGGTATTAATTATTTTGACACGGCCGATTTGTACGATAAAGGGGAAAATGAAGCCCTGCTCGGGAAAGTATTTAAAGGTAAAAGAAGCAAGGTGATAATTGCTACGAAGGTCGGTAATCAATGGCGTGAAGATGGTAGCGGTTGGGACTGGAACCCACGGAAGGATTATATTCTTAAATGTGCCGATGAAAGTTTGAGAAGATTGCAAACTGACTATCTGGATCTTTATCAGTTACATGGCGGAACCATGGAAGATAATATTGAAGAATCTATTGAGGCATTTGAGATATTGATCCAACAAGGAAAGATCTTAAATTATGGTCTTTCATCCATCCGGCCTAATGTGATTCGGGAACATATAAAACATGGAAACATGGTTAGCGTTATGACCCAATATAGCCTCTTAGACAAACGTCCCGAAGAAAGTACTTTAGATCTTTTATTTGAAAATAATATTGGCGTGGTTACCCGCGGAAGTGTCGCTTCCGGTTTATTGATAAACAAAACGGCAAAGGAATATCTGGGTTACAGCGAATCGGAAGTTAAAAATGTAAAAGATCTTCTGGACCGCATGTCAGATGAACATAAAAAAGCTTCTCACATAGCCATTCAATATGTGCTAAATCATCCGGCTGTGACTTCGGCTATTATTGGTATACGTACACCGGAGCAATTAGAAGATGCTATTAAAGCAGTCAATCTGCCTCCTTTAAGTGAAGAAGAAATGAATCTTCTCCATAAAAGCGTAGCGGCCAAGTTGTATACGGAGCACCGATGATTCACCTAAAATCTGAATAATATGAAGGATATATTAAGCAGGATAGAAGTGATCAAAGGAGATATTACTACTATCAAAGCAGATGCTATTGTAAATGCCGCAAATTCCTCTCTTATGGGTGGAGGCGGTGTGGATGGTGCAATACATCGGGTGGGAGGAAAAACAATCCTGGAGGAATGCAAAGAAATAGTTCGTAAAAATGGCCCATGTAAAACCGGAGAAAGTGTTCTTACTTCTGCGGGAAATTTGCCGGCAAAATTTGTTATCCATACAGTAGGTCCTGTATGGAATGGTGGTCATAATCAGGAAGAATCATTGTTGAAAAATTGCTATGTAAATTCATTGAAACTAGCGGTCAAACATGATTGTAACACTATTGCTTTCCCAAACATCAGTACAGGAGTTTACCATTTTCCGAAAGAAAAGGCAGCGTCTATTTCAATACAAACGGTTATCGCTTATTTAGAACAAAATAACTCTATTAAAAAAGTCACTTTTGTTTGTTTTGATGATGAAAATGATTCTTTGGTAAGAAAGAAAATCCAAAACATCCAACATCTAGATTATGAATAATTCCGACGAGAAATATAAAGTAGTCATTCAACTGTCAGATAATGATCCCTCGTTGCAAAAAGCAACGATCAATCAGGTAAATAATATATTAAATGCATTGGAAGATATTCAAATTGAAGTCGTTTTGCATAGCCTTGGAATTCATTTTCTTTTACAAGACAACCATCTCAAAAGCCATATAGAACAACTTCATGGGAAAGGGGTTATGTTCCTCGTTTGCAGAAATGCGCTGAACGCACAAAACCTCGATCAGGATACTTTATTATCCTTCGCAGAGATCATCCCTTCTGCGGTTGCTCATCTCATTGTACGGCAAGCAGAAGGATGGAGTTATTTGAAAATAGGTTAGGGTATATTAGAAGCCTATTCATCAAAAATTATTTGATGGGTTTTCTTAGGCTTAAACTTTTACCCGACTCAATCGCTAAGATCCGGCTTAATAATATGGACTCACCATCAAATAAATAACAACGCCCGTAATTGCTACATAAAACCAAACCGGCCATGTAATACGTGCAAGTTTTTTGTGCTTCTCATAATTACCTGACAAGGCCCGATAAGCTGTAAATAAAATAAACGGGAGAATAATTCCAGCAAGTGGAATATGTGTGAGTAATATAAAATAATAAAAATACCGGAGGTTACCTACCAATTCCTTTTCATCCAGACTGAGTATTCCATCCCCGTTTACATCTCCAAATTTTGTGTCACCTGTGGTGAGATGATGACATACATAAGAAATCAAAAACAATATTGAAAGCACAATCGCACCAATCATCAGATTCTTATGTAAATGGTAGTTGCTTTTCTTCACAGCAAGGAGAGAAGCGACAAGCAGTATGGAAACAAATGAATTCATCAACGCATTTGCAGCGGCAAAATAATGTGAATCAAAACCTACTTTTATGTCCAGTTTAACTCTGGAAAGAATGGCAATTACTAAAAATACAAGGATAGATACAATCCAAATAAACAATTTGGCTTTTTGATCATTTTGCGGAAGAATTGGTTTTGGAAAAGATCCCTTGTTCGTACTCATTATGGTTGTTTATAATTCTTATCAATCATTTCTTTGATAAATTGTTTGAAACTTTTTTTATGGTCCTTTTCCAACATTAATAAAGGTATATCTCTGACTAGTCTTTCCTGAGCTGTTGAATCCAACCCATTATACCAGCCTCTTATAACTCTGTTCTTATCAAGCAGAAAGAAATTTTCTGTATGCACAAAGGCCGTATCTACGTTGACATCTGCCACACTCGCTTTAATTTCTGAAAAGGCAAAATCATAAATACTATCTCTGTTTCCTGTTACTACCCACCAGCTATCCGGATTTACCTTGAATTTTTCTGCCCAGTTACGCAGTTGTGTAATGGAGTCGTGTTTTGGATCAACAGTCATATATATAAACTGGACAATCGAGTCATTATCGGGAAAAGAATTTTGCAACTTTTTCATTGCATGGCCCAATTGCGGACAGATCGTCGGGCAGCGCGTAAAGAAGAAACTTAAGACAATAATTTTTCCTTTTAAATCGTCCAGCGAAACTTGTTGGTTTAATTGATTAGTCAGTTGAATATTTTTCACCTGATGCCAAACAGTGTCATAAGTTGTTTTACCATTTTTCTGAACCGCTACTACATCATCATAAAAGTAATGACGTGGCATCACTACATCACGATTTCCATAATAACTTAGTAAAAAATAGCCGGTTAGTGGTAATACAATCGCAATGGCCAATGCGAGTAATGCTTTCTTGCTCATTCTTAGATTTTTCTAATTGCAAAATTAGCCATTGCGGACTGCAATGGCTAATTTTTTAAGTAAGTTGTCCGCCAAAAAAATGATCAATGGTATCGTTCTTTTGGCTAAACTCTTCAAATATATTTATTCCCTTACCCTTAATCCAGTCCTTCAATCTTTTTTGTCGGAGGAGTAGCTGGAGGAGCTGCATGTTTGTTATTTTGCTGGATATAAGTACGCGAACCTGCATTTGTATTTCTCAGGTTTTTATAACTATTGCCATCCCATAAAAACGCAGTAATAAACCAAATAAACAAGGTTGCGGGCACAGCTATTGTCAACATCATCGTGCGTACCTCATCGCCCAGGTGCATAAATATTGCAATAATATAAAATGCCTTAGCAAATGTCAATATGGTAATGACTCCTTTAATAAATAATATCACCCAATAGGATACGACACCCATTTCCAAAAAATAAATGGTTAAACCTAATGCCAGCTCTATCACTGTAAGAACTGCTAAAATCCAAAAGGCTTTCCAAATCTTTTTTACATGGGCTTTATTTTCTTCTTCATCAATTTGTAAGGTTACTATTTGCTCCGACATATAATTGAATTAATAAAATGTTTAAAATTATTTTGATTATTACAAACTTCTTTATTTAAAAAAGACCAACTTAAATCAGATAGAAAGCCAGGAATACGAATACCCACACTAAATCTACAAAGTGCCAGTAAAGACCTACTTTTTCCACCATTTCATAATGACCTCTTTTGTGAAACAATCCTTTTCTTGTATTAAAATAAGTAAGGATTAACAGGAATACCCCAATGGATACGTGCAACCCGTGAAATCCGGTGATCCCAAAAAAGTATCCTCCAAAAGCCACAGGACCAGGAGTAGCTACTAAAACTCCTTCATGCATCACTTTAGGACCAAATGGATTACGACCAGTTGTTGTATTCCAAAGCTCAATCGTTCCATCAACTAATACTGGAGTTTGTGCAGTCAAAAGATGATGCCATTCCCAAGCCTGACAACCCAGAAAGCATAAGCCACCAATGATCGTTAAAAGAAGCCACTTCTCGACACCTTTTCGATTCATTTTACGTCCTTCGTTTACAGCTAACACCATAGTAACAGAACTAAAAATCAAAATAAATGTCATTACACTCACAAATGCGAGCGGAAGACTGGCATGTCCCATAAAAGGAAATGAATTAAAAACGTAGTTATGATCCACCCAAAAGTTTTGGCTAAAGCGGATAGAACCATAGGAGATGAGGAACGCACCAAATGTAAAGGAATCACTCAGTAAGAAATACCACATCATAAGTTTCCCATAACTCACATTGAACGGGCTTTTTCCCCCCGCCCATTTATTTGCTTTGGATTGTGTCAGCGCTGTTTCCATTTATTCTTTGTTAAAAGGTTATTACAAAAATAAAATTTACTATTTAATATTCTCTTTCTTATTAATTATTTCACCATTACCAGAAAGATCAAAAGATAAATCCATAATAAGTCTACAAAATGCCAATAGGTATTCATTAGATCTATTGGAGTTGAAGTGTACATTTTTTGCTTTCTGTTCAATGCTTTTCCAAAAACAAACAGCATTGCCACAATACCGCCTAATACATGTAGCGCATGTAAACCAACAATAACATATAAAAAAGAAAACGCCACATTTCTGGTTAATGTAATTCCACGATCCCACAACTGAGTAAAACCAATATACTGCATGAGTATAAAAAGCAATCCCAGAACAAGCGTTGTAATGAGCCATTTTATATAGGCGCCCATTTCCCTGTTTTGAAATGCTTTACGACTGAGTATGATAGTAATACTGCTTAAAATCATGACACCTGTAGAGTACCAGAATATTAGAGGCAGATCAAATGAAATCCAATTTCCCTGGCTTCTCTTTATGATAAATGCACTGCTGAAAGCAGCAAACATCATTACGATACTCGCAAGCCCCACCCATAAATTATATTTAAGGGGGTGCAGTTTTTCTTTTTTTTCTTTCATCACAGCGATCATAATTAATAATCTTTTAATTTACTCCTGATTCTAATTTACTGATCAGGTTATTGGAATGGTAGGTACTTTATCAAACAATAAAGATAAATATACAACCATCAGATAGAAATAAGAACTAAACATCACCATTCTGGCTGCGCCTGCATTCATTTTTATTAATAACATAATGCTTACGTATACCATCCATAAATTGCAACCTAACAATATCCACAACGATAAACTACCACTGATTCCAAAATAATAAGGCAGCATTCCTATCGGCACCATTAGTGTTGAATAAACAATACTTTGTACAGCCGTAAACTTTGTTGTCCCTTTCGTACTAGGCAATAATTTAAAACCGGCCTTTTCATAATCCTTATGTGCTAACCACGCTATTGCCCAAAAATGAGGGAACTGCCAGATAAACTGAATAGCAAATAAAACATATCCTCCAATATTTGAAAAAACTGCGACTTCTCCACTTGCCAACTTCACATTGAACTCTGCAAATGGATCTATAAATCCTGTAGCAGCTACCCATCCAATCAAACAAGGCAATGCTCCCGGGAAAGCTCCTACTAATACGGAAATAGAATTCACTTTTTTTAAGGGTGTATAAATAAAACCGTATAAAAACAAACTTATCAGTCCAATTAGTGCACTTTCAAAATTGAAAAACACCCACATCATTACTATTCCGATGCTGCCTGTAATTGCTGCGAAAATGTATCCTTCTCTCTCACTCATTCTTCCGGATGCCACCGGTCTGTTTGCCGTCCGGTTCATTAATGCATCCGTATCCTTTTCAACGGTTTGGTTAATGGCATTCGCAGAACCCGTTATAAGCATTCCTGCCACGAATAACAGAAATACGTTGTAGAAATCGAAAGTCACGTTTGGCGCCAGCAGGTAACAAACCACACTACTAAAAACAACCAGAAAGCTCAGCGTAAATTTTATAAGAATAAAATAATCCTTCGCCTTACTTGCAAAAGTGTAAGAAGTTGATTGCTGTGGAACCATTAGTGTCTTTCCCATTTATAATACCCTATGTTGAACAGCCCTGTTCAATCAGGGCTGTTTCTTTAGAAATTCATATTAATAAAGCCCTTAAATTCACCTTCTAATTTTCACTTTCATTTGGCCCTATTGGTTCATTCTGCGGAATGAAGTCCCTATCATCTTTACTGTAATCATAAGCCCAGCGATGCACCTCAGGAATTTCACCTACCCAGTTGCCATGCCCAGGTTT
>JBDSBN010000216.1:0-5256 GCA_039921585.1 Ginsengibacter sp.
TATAGGAAATAGGAATGGCCTTCCGGATGGTATTTTTAGTCCTGGAAATACGATGGCCAGTGTCATCGCCAATGAATTTTCTGAAGCGACCGGACATTTATATACCTCCGCACTCATCGAAATGGGCTTGTTCTTATTTGTGGTGGGAACGATTATAAATATTTTGGGAAAACAGGTTATCAAACGATTTACTCTAAATTAATTATGGATCAAAATAACGTGAACACGCAAATCAGGCCATCTTCTGTTCCGGTAATTTCTGATGAAGAAATCATCCGACAAATCGGGCGCAGAAATTGGCGCAACAAACTCTTTAAATTTGGGATCATCGCCATTACGGTGATCGCTACCTTACCACTGCTTTTCATTCTGTATTATATTTTCAAACAAGGTATTGCAGCCATCAACTGGGATTTTTTTACGAATCTTCCCAAACCCGTTGGAGAAACCGGTGGCGGTATTGCCAATGCGCTTGTAGGGACACTCCTTATATTGCTTATGTCCTGTGTGGTAGCCATTCCTGTAGGAATCATCATTGGAATTTATTTGAGTGAAGACACACATTCGCGCCTGGCTTATTACAGTCGGTTATCCGTTGATGTATTACAGGGAATTCCATCTATCGTGATTGGAATTATCATTTATGAGTGGGTGGTGCGGCCTTTAGGTGGATTCTCGGCGATCTCCGGTAGTATGGCCCTGGCTCTGATGATGCTTCCGGCAATTATTAAATCAACAGAAGAAACCTTGAAACTCTTACCCGGCTCTTTAAAAGAAGCCTCACTGGCGTTAGGTGTGCCGTATTATAAAACAATTTTGAAGATCATTGTTCCTACAGGAATGGGCGGTATTACTGCCGGGGTGATTCTGAGTATTTCCCGCGTGATTGGAGAAACGGCACCTTTATTATTTACCAGTTTTGGAAACTCATTTATGAGTACGGATGTATTTAAGCCGATGAGTAGTTTGCCGCTGATTATTTTTAATTATTCCACCAGTCCGTATGAAGATTGGCATCAGTTGGCATGGGGAGCTTCCCTGATTTTAATTTTAATGGTTTTGTTTTTAAATGTAATTACTAAAATAGTTCAAAGAATATGGAAAGTTCAATACTAAAAGCAGAGAATTTTAATGCTTACTTCGGGGAGAATCATATCCTGAAGAATATCAACCTGGAGATGCAGAAAAATACAGTATGGGCTATTATGGGACCATCCGGGTGCGGAAAAACAACCTTTATTCGTTGTGTAAACCGGATGCATGAGTTGACACCCGGTGCTAGTGTGAAAGGCTCTCTTCAATTGAAATCAGAAGAAATTTATGATATGAATCCCGTTTTGCTGCGTCGGAAAGTAGGGATGGTTTTTCAACAACCAAACCCGTTTCCTACCATGAGCATCTACGATAATGTGCTGGCAGGATATATATTAAATGGGATCAAATTAACTACATTTGAAAAAGATGAAATTGTAGAATCTTCTTTAAAGAAAGCGGCTTTATGGATGGAAGTGAGAAGTGCTCTCCATAAAAAAGGAACATTTTTATCCGGAGGACAACAACAGCGCCTTTGCATTGCCCGGGCATTATCGATGAACCCCGAGATATTATTGCTGGATGAAGCTACTTCTGCATTGGACCCGGTGTCTACCGCAAAGATTGAAGAACTGATTCATGAATTGAAAGCGAACTATACCATTTTGATGGTGACGCATAACATGCAGCAGGCTGCCAGGGTAAGTGATCGCACTGCTTTCTTTTACCTGGGTGAATTGATTGAAGAAGATAAAACAAAAAATATTTTTACCAATCCGAAACATGAAAAAACCCAGAATTATATTCGCGGGCATTTTGGGTAATATTAAAAAAAAAAGAAATTATGGCACTATTGAATTGGAAACAAAAATTGACACCTCTGGATCAGGAGTTGCAACAGTTGAAAACGGATACAATTGTGATGTGGAAGATGGTCATATCTCAATTGGAAAAATCCATGGAAGCTTTGACTAATCTTGATCGGGACCTGGCAAGAGAAGTGATTCAAACAGAAAAAAGAGTCAATGCTCATGAATTGAAAATTGACAGTAATTGTGAGGATATTATCGCCTTGTTTGCGCCTGTAGCTATTGATCTTCGATTTTTATTGGCGGTACTTAAAATCAATATGAATTTGGAGCGTACAGGAGATATCGCCGAAGGCATTGCAAAATTCGTGATCAGTATTCCGGATACATTTGACCGTTCTTTATTACAAACTACCCGTGTACTGGAAATGTTTGCTCAGGGTAATCACATGGTGAGTGAAGTGATGGATGCTTTTGAAAATGAAGACACGGTGATGGCCCGAAAAGTATTTCAAAAGGATGATTTGATGGATGAGATTAATCGCGAAGCTGCAACTGTAGCTACAGAGTATATTAAAAACAATCCGGACAATGTTCCGGAGGCCTTATATATTTTATCTTCCATTCGCAAATTAGAAAGAGTAGGGGATCAGGCAAAGAACATGGCGGAAGAAATCATCTTTTATACAGAGGCAAAAGTGGTCAAACACAAGAGTAAGAGCAAGAAAAGAGGTTTGGGCGAGGAAGAAGATTTAAAAAATTAATTTATTGGAGTGGTACTTCCCAATTCATCAAAACAGGTAAGTACCACTTCATTTTAAATAATCGAATACCCGTTCGGTTTAAATAAAACAAATTTTTACTTAAAGTAAAACGAATAGCTTATTAGTAGTATATTTATTTAATAAAATAAACAGGTCCGGAAATCATCGTTGTTATTATAGTCTGAATTTTCTTAAAATTTAAAACTTAAACATGAAACAGTTGACCATTTTCCTTGCATTAGCAACCATTATTAGTTGCAATACTACGACACAAAACTCCCCTGCTGAAACCAGCGTAAATGTTGACTCGTTAACGGCTTTATTCATTGATGGCTGGAATAATAAAGATTCTGCCGGAATTATGAAAATCATAGCGGACAATGCCGTTGTCATGAATGATTCTTTAATTCATCAAGGACATGGAGAAATTGCGAACAATTGGATTAGTGGTGGGGTTAAAGTAATAAGTAATGTTGAATCCTCTACACTAATTCAGGATAGCGACAATAAGTTAGCATATTATGGTGGTACTTATTCTCTCGATCTGACAATACCAGGTAGCCCTATCTTAAAAGAAAAAGGGAATTATAATCTTATTTGGACTAAGCAAGATAGCGGAGACTGGAAAATAACCTTCATTCATATTGAGGATATTTCCAGAATGCCTGACATAAATTAACGGGGCATTTATGTTACTCCAGTTTAAAGGAGTGTTATTAAAATATGTTCTGAAAACTCTTTTCAGGCAAATGCCAAAATATTTCCTAACGATACTAATGTGACGTTTCAAGATTGGTCATTCATTACTCATCAAACCTTCTCCCTGCAAATGAACAAAAATCTCCTGACTATCACTCTGGCTTGCTTTTTTATTTCTTTTAACTCCTATTCCTGCATAGCGCAGCAACCGAAATCCTCTGTTAAAATCGGGAAATACAATTGCACGGCAAGTAAATATAATAATGGTTCTTACGAATTCATCCCTCGGGGTTCTGTAAGATTAGATAAAAATGGAAACTACACCTATCTAAGTTTGCAAAAGCCAAGTACAGGAAAATATAGTGTAGACAAAAACGGTAGTATATTATTTAAAGACGGATATCTGGATAAAGGAAAAGCGGAAAAAACCGATCGCCCGGATAAATATTTGTTGGTGTTTCCATCGAATCCTGATAATCGCTGGACTTTTACCTGGGTGGAATAAATGGTCTTCTCCTTCAGAATTTTATTGCAACCATCTGATAGCTAAATATTCTAATCAGGTGTTTTGAAATCATTTTTAGCTTCCTGCAGAAACATAATCAATTTTAAGGTTGGTGTAATTGTTGATATCCAAACTGCAAAAGTATTTTATTTGTTGCCTGGGCACAAATGCGCTTTGGCAATGGATTTGGACGAAAGTTTTCATTGGTTATGATTAATATGGATTTCGTTTTAGCAGGTTTTTACATCTTCTAAATTGTATGACATGTGGTGGATATACGCGTTACTTTCAGCTTTTTTTGCAGCACTCACAGCTATTTTTGCAAAAGTAGGTGTGAAAGGTGTTGATACTGATCTGGCTACCGCGATCAGAACGGTGGTTATTTTAATTCTTGCATGGGGACTTGCATTTTTCCGTGGCGGTGTTTCCACGATAGGCACTTTAACAAAGCACAATTTAAGTTTCCTCATTTTGTCCGGTATAGCCACAGGTTTTTCCTGGATCTTTTATTTTAAAGCTCTGCAGTTAGGAAAAGTTTCGCAGGTAGCTCCCGTGGATAAAATGAGTGTGGCCATGGTGATTATTCTTGCGGTTGTGTTTTTGGGTGAACCATTAACTATAAAAACGGCTGTTGGCGCTTTGTTGATTATAGCGGGCACGATCGTGTTAATCTTTTAGAACCAATATAGAAAACAATCTTAACCGAATTTTTAAACCTAAAATAACAACTATGACCTATTCGAAATTTCTATTGATGATTCTGGTTTCCTTCCTCTTCATGTTTGCAATCATGTTTTTTAATCTGGCAGAACTGGATCATTTTTATGTTAGTCTAAATCGGATATACATGGAACTGTTAATGGCTGCATCAATGGCTGTAATTATGATGGTGATGATGTATGCAATGTATCCGGATAAGAAAAAAAACAATCTGATTATTATTTTTGGTCTGATACTTTTTTCATTAACATTGGTTGGTATCCGAACACAAACACCCATTGGTGATGTGCAATATATGAAGGCGATGATTCCCCATCATTCTTCTGCCATTTTAACGAGTGGAAATGCCGATATTAAAGATCCTGAGGTGAGAAAACTGGCCGATGATATTATCAAGGCACAGAAAAAAGAGATTGCAGAAATGAAAGCAATGTTGAAAAGGATGGGAGAGTGACCCTGGGATTTTTGTTTCGTTTTCAAAGAAAACGAACAGATACTTGATTGATTCAATCAGATTATCCTAATCTGCGTTTAAAAGCAAAGCTGAATTGGACAGATTTTTATCCGGCTTAATAAAAAAAGGCCATCCAGACTTTAAGGACTTTGATCCTTATTATCCCGGATGACCTTTGGTGAATTTTAGAGTGGTGTGTTTTTCTAAAATATTTTATTGGCCCATTTTCATCATTGGAACCATATTACCTGAATTTGTTTGTTTCGGATTTTC
>JBDSBN010000217.1:0-9542 GCA_039921585.1 Ginsengibacter sp.
TTCAATTGGATTACGCACATTGCGCACACCTGCCACAGCGCCGGCATTTAGAGTGCTCCCATCCATGATAGCGGCATCTAATTCATTAATTCCCTTTTTTGTAAATACAGCTCCTTTTCCTGCATTAAAGAGCGCATTGTCTTCCATTATAACTACAGCAGCTTTTACCGCATTTACAGCTGTTCCTCCATTTTCCAATACCGCATAGCCCGCATCCAGAGCTTCTTTCAGGGCCTGCTTATAAGCGCCCTCCAGTTCAGGAGTCATGTCTTCTTTTAATATCGTTCCTGCTCCACCATGAATTGCTATTGAAATTTTTCTCATAAATTCTCTTTAAAGTGACACAAAAGTAATGAAATAGAAAGTTGATAAACAGGATCTATAAAGAGAAGCATTTTGTATTTTGAAGATATCAAAACAAAACGACGGATCATTTAATATGCAATAAGAATCAATGCTTTCAGGTCAATAATCTTAGGCATTCGGCTAACAATTTTTGTTTCCCTATAGGAGCAGTTCCTACTTCTTCGCAAACGATACCTCCGGCTATATTTGCTATTTCTGCAGAGAGGTCTATGTCTTTAGTAGCTGCATATATTAATGAGGCAACAGCAATAACTGTATCACCCGCTCCGCTTACATCAGCGATTTTTCGACGATGGGATGGAATCAATTTCTTTTGGTCATTTTTCTGGTAAAAGATACCATTTTCTGATAAAGTTATCAAGGAGATCGAATGCGATAGTTTTTCATTTATCTCCTCATGAATTTCCTGCAGCATTTCAATGGAAACAGGTTCTGGTAAACGATTTAAACCCGTAACAGCTTCTCCGAGATTTGGCTTAAATAGAGTGGCATTTTTATAGGAGAAAAAATTCTTTCTTTTCGGATCAACAGTTGTGATAATTCCCAGATTATTGCAGATTGAAATAATCTCATTGATCAAATTATCCGTTAATATTCCTTTATTGTAATCTTCTAAAATTACCACCTCAGGTCTGTGATCATCGATGTATTTTTTTATTTGATCAAAAAGTAATTTTTCTTCGGCAACGTCAATATCATTCGTTTGCTCTGCATCTAACCGCATCATTTGCTGGTTGCGACTGATGATTCGAATTTTATTTGTGGTAATTCTTTTATCGCTCTGAAGGATATATTGGGTGTTGATATTTTTTTCGGCCAATATTTTTTTCAACTCTATTCCATCTTCATCATTTCCCAAAATGGTGAGAATTGTTACAGATGCTCCGAGTTGTTCTGCATTCAATGCAACGTTTCCGGCACCCCCAATTCTTTTTTCTTTTTTGCTTACAGCTACAATAGGTACAGGAGCTTCCGGTGAAATTCTTTCTACATTTCCCCACCAATAAGTATCCAGCATGACATCACCTATCACGGCTACTTTGATAGATGAGAGTTGATCAAATAATTTGGATAGTTCTTTTGACATGCAATCAGCGTTTGAAAACCTGTTTTTACAATGCAAAATTATTAGAACAGGTAAAATAAAATTTAATAAATAAGGTAAAAGATAAAGCGGGCAAATATACCCATTAAATAATATTGCTTTCGCTGTGAAACCAATAAAGGATAACTCAAGAAAAAGTAATTAAATTAAATGGAAACACCTTCTTGAGCGATTCTGGGAATTTGTGGAGATATTTGTTATAAAAAAATTCCTGTCTTAAATAAAACAGGAATACGAAATAATAGTTGCGAAATATTTATTTTTTTTCTTTGGTATATAACTCATTCAGTCCTGTAATTACATCAGATGTAATGTCTAAAGTTGAATCCTTATAAAACATGAAACCCGGCTCGTAAGAAAAAATATAAGAGTATTTCCCATCCTTATTATATATTTTTAAGAAATCCTGAATGCGAAATAATATATCATCTTTCATCTTTGTATTGTAATCAAATAATTCATTGTCTATATTTTGCTTACGAATTTGTAAATCATTTTGCATTTTATTCATTTCCTGCATTGCATTTTCCTGCTCCTGAGGGCTCATGTTTTGAGCCTTTTCCTGCAATACCATCGCTCTGTTTTGAAATCTCTTTTGCATACCTGTAATTTCATTGTTTGCTGATGTCTGCTTGCGTTCAAAATCAACTTTTATTTTTTTATAATAAGTGTAATTGTTTTGTAACGAATCTAAATCTATGTATGCAATGTTTACTTTTTTATTGGTTGTGTCAGAAACTTCCTTTTGTGCTTCTGCACCCTTAGAGGACTTTTTACTTCCGAACTGTAGATAATACAAATATCCAACAAGAGCCAAAAGTATAACATTGATTATAAGCAGAGCGTTTTTCATTTCGAAAATGTTTAGTGCGGCAAGATAAAAAAAAGTGATTGTAGCGGGTTTTTTAAGAGCTTATTTGTGAAACACTTAACAGGAATATATTATTGACAGTTGAAATGTGTGGTATGCATTTTTATATTATTAAATTAACATTAATTAAATGTTTGAAATAGTGTAACCTTTTTTTTCGATTGAAACTCAATCTATTTATAAAACGTTTTTAATAAAGCAATCTTAACCTCCATTTGTTAAGAAAACAAATGGAACAAAATCAAAAATAATGAAACATTTATCGAATTCATTCAAAAGCTCCGCTATATTACTTAGCGCTGTATTTATTATGGCAAGTTGTAATTCACAAGACGGATCATCCTCCGATGCCATGAGCGATAAAACGGCTACCGAAACAGTTACTCCTCCTGCGGTAGAAACTACTCCTGCGCCAGCTGCACTTACAGATCCGGAAATAGCCTCTATTGCGGTTACTGCTAACCAAATTGATATTGATTATGCCAAAATAGCCAAGGAGAAGTCTAAAAATAAAGCTGTATTAGATTTTGCTACAACTATGGCTAAAGACCATCAAGCTGTCATAGACCAGGCAGTAGCATTAGTAACAAAACTGGGAGTTACTCCACAAGACAATTCAACAACTCAGTCCTTACTTTCTGGAGCTACAGATACTAAAGCAATGCTTAATTCAAAAACCGGAGCTGATTTTGACAAAGCTTATGTGGATAATGAAGTAGCTTATCACAAAGCAGCTATTGATATTGTAGAAAACAAATTAATACCTTCTTCTTCCAATACTGAATTAAAAACTCTTTTACAGTCAGCATTACCGCTTTTTAAAGAACATTTGGGACATGCCGAAATGGTGCAAAAAAACCTAAACAAATAATGAAGTTGTTTAAAATTTTAGATTTAAGAGCATTGGTTATTATTGCCGGCATGGTAGTAATAACCAGTTGTTCTTCTAATCAAAACAAAAAATATGGTGAGAATGAAAATCCGCGATCTGACACGGTGTTGATTAATTTAATGCAGTTTTCACCCTCTTCACTAAATCTTCAGGCAGGTGATACAATTACCTGGATAAATAAAGATCTTGTAGATCATACTGTTAAAGATACTTTGGGGGACCTTTTTTATTCAGACACGTTAAAAACTGGGCATTCGTTTTCTTGGATAGTTACCGGAAAGGCTGAATATATTTGTACGCTGCATCCGACAATGCAAGGGCGAATTAGTATAAATGAGTAGAACAAAATGATGAAAAATTATGTTAGATTTTAAAAATGAAGTTCTTTCTGATACGGACATTATTGATAGGGTAATAGATGGTGATACACGCCTTTATGAAGTAATTGTCAAAAAGTATAATCCTTTTCTATATAGAATTGGGAGAGCATACGGGTTCTGGGAACAGGATGTTCGAGATATTATGCAGGAAACATATGTTAATGCATTTAGGAATCTTTCCAAATTTAAACGGGAATCAACGTTTAAAACCTGGCTTACAAGAATAATGTTGAATAATTGTTATCACATAAAACAGAAATTTTCAAAGAGAAATGAGGTATCTGCAGATTCATTGGAATATAGTCAGAAAGTTTATTTAACCTCAGAAACAATGGAACAAAGAAAAACAGTTAATAAGGAACTGGGATCAATTTTGGAAAAAGCGATCCAAAATCTTCCTGAAAAATATAAGCTCGTATTTACACTGCGAGAACTAAATGCATGCAGTATATTGGAAACAAGTGATGCATTGGGGATTTCTTCAGGAAATGTAAAAGTTAGATTGAGTAGGGCTAAAGCATTACTTCGTGGAGAAATTGAGAAAGTTTATTCTCCTGAGGATATTTTTGAATTGAACTTGATTTATTGCGATGGTATTGTTGAAAAAGTGATGAAGGAAATTTATAGAGGAAAAGTTAAGTAGAATACTGATGAGATCAATTTAAAGATAACATGTTGCTTATTGTTTGAATAGAACCACATTGTCGCGATTAATATATACCCTGATAATGGGTGCCACCTTTTATGATAAAATCTCTAGAATTATTTTCTGCTTCCACTGTATAATTCAAATTCCAATAAACGGCAATCAATTTTCCCATTATAAAATTCTATCCTTCTTTTGGCCTTTAATCCAATCCGTTTAGCCAGATTTAAATTCCCGGTAAATATATACCCGGTATACCCTCTACATTCTTTCTTTAAAAAATCTCCTATAAGAGCGTACGTTTCTTCCAGTTCAATTTCATCTCCTAATCTTTCTCCATATTCCGGATTGAAAAAAATTACTCCATTCTCATTTTCCGGAACTTCCGTATCCTCAAAATTGCAGATTTTAAATTCAATCAGATCAGCAACTCCTGCCGCACCAGCATTGATTCTGGATACATTGATAGCATCTTCACTATAATCGGTCGCTATAATTTTTAAGCCGGGATTTTCGGTAATTTGATTTTGCAACAAATTTTTTTCTTCTTCAAAATATTCTTCTTCGAAACCCAGGATATGTTTAAATCCATAATTGTCCCTAAATAATCCGGGAGCACGGTTTGTAGCAATCATTGCGGCTTCGATGGCCAATGTGCCTGAGCCGCACATAGGATTTATAAATGGAGAGGTTCTGTCCCAAACAGATGCCAGGATCGTAGCAGATGCAAGTGATTCCAGCATAGGAGCTTTCCCTGGTATTCTTCTATAATTATGTTTGGATAAAGTTTGTCCTGAAGTGTCAATAAATATTTCAGCTGTTTCATCTTTCCAAAATAAATGGATCACTGTTTTATCTTCTAATGGACCTGAATCCGGTCTTACGCCTAGCTTTTCGCGAAAGCGATCTACTATGGCATCTTTAATCTTTACGTTTACAAAAAGGTTGTTATTTACTGTATGATGATGTACTGTACTGGTTATAGAGAAATATCCTGCACTATCGATGATGTTTTCCCATTGGATCGTTGAAATGATATCATATAATTCTTCCGGGCTATTACATTGGAATGATTTCAAGGAATAATAGATCTGACTTGCGCAACGAAGATTTAAGTTTAAATTAATACAATCTTTGAGTGTTCCATTTATTACCAATCCTGTTTGAAATTCCGAAACTGGCTTGTATTTGAGTTCAATGATTTCCTGTTTCAGGTAAGGAGTAAGTCTTTTACTGCAGGTTATTGTTATTCGGCTAGGTTTATTGAAAGAATGCATAACTGCAAACTTACTATATCCTAATGTGAGGATATAAAATAATTGAGAATAAATTAAATTCCGGCCAGGCGTAATTTTGAAAGAAAGTGTTGCGTATTTCTCAGGAATGAACGTGATGCGTGTTTTGACTTATTAAAGGAAATTACTTTTGCGGCATCTGTTACAGGATTTAAATGAACTTGAATTGCCAGCTCATTGATAATTTCTTTATTAAAGATTTGAGCAATCTTACAGGCCTTAAAAAATGATGAATGCATTCCGAACTCTGAAAGAATTTGAGGAGATCCTTCAATATCGGTGAAGGAGGTATATTTTTTTACAAAATA
Source organism: Ginsengibacter sp. (assembly GCA_039921585.1). GTDB lineage: Bacteria > Bacteroidota > Bacteroidia > Chitinophagales > Chitinophagaceae > Ginsengibacter. The sequence goes on from JBDSBN010000217.1 coordinate 5,864, forward strand.
TAAGGTTTCATTGTTCACTTTTTTTGTGTAAGCAGAGTAGATATTTTCCATAATTCCAATTTTTAAAAGTTCGTTCATTTAGCATGATGGTATTCATTTTTAAGGATTATACTTTCCTACAATAAAATTCAATGCCACATTATTTGATGGTACTTTCTAGAACTTGGAATTACTGGTTTCCTAGCTGGATTTGGGGATTAAACTCTGTCACTTTTTATGTTGATTCACTCCACCTATTTTAAAAACAAAATTTTAAAAATTTGTTGAAAAAAATCCACAAGATGCGACAATTATTGAAAGCAACCGGGATGTTTTTTTAAAGGATAAATACAAAATAGTGCAATCCGTTTTTGAATAAGATGTTGGGGGGATAGGATACAAATATATATCGCGGAGTTAGATTCCACAAGCTTTTTTTGTTAATAATAATTTGCAATTGACCCACTATCAATAATATATTTCTAATTAATAAACTATTGCTTGTATCAACTGGAATTAATCTAAATTCATCAGTTTATACGAATTGATTTTATCAAATCAATGTTTTAATTCCGAAAAAAGAAAAGCGTCATTTAACTGGAAATGACGCTTTATGGAAGATGTTTATGTTTTTCTTGTTTACTTGATTTCTTCTATTATTATTCTTAACTCTACTGGATTATCAAAACAATTAGCACTTGCCATAATTTTATTACTTGCCAGTGCAAAATACTCGCATCTCCCAATGTTGCATTTCCACAAGCATCCAGGGCTCTTATGATAAACGATCTATTTCCCTTTTCCGGAAAAGATGATTTTTATAGTATGGATCATGATTTTAAAGTCAAGTGCCAGGGAAATGTTTTCAATGTAAATGATGTCGTATTTCATCCGTTCAATCATTTGATCAACATTTTCAGCATACCCAAACTTGACCATTCCCCAGCTGGTTAATCCGGGTTTTACCTTTAATAATAATTTGTATTCCGGTCGTTCTTTTGTAATTAGATCTATAAAAAATTGTCTTTCAGGACGCGGCCCTACCAGGCTCATGTCGCCTTTTAAAATATTCCAAAGTTGAGGAAGTTCATCCAGTCGCCATTGACGCATGATTTTGCCCCAATTCGTTATTCTTTCATCATGATCACTGCTCAACATAGGGCCGTTCTTTTCAGCATCAGGAACCATAGAGCGAAATTTGTAAATGTGAAACTTCTTGCCCTTGTGTCCGACTCTTTCCTGAGAAAAAATGATCCTTCCTTTAGATGAAAGTTTCGTTCGCCAGGCCGTATATGCTATTAATGGAGCTAGAAAAATTATTCCGGTTACGGATACCCCAACATCCACCAATCTTTTTATATTCTGCTGCCAGGGATTCATTAAACCGTTATGGATTTCTATAAGTAACACTCCCATTATATTCGTTGTTCGAAGAGTACCGCTTAATATATCTGTCTGATCCGGCTGAAGCTTTACATGCACATTCTTTTCAGCTAATAGCTGCAGAATTTTCTGAAGGTGTTTTCTTTCATCATGCCTTAACGTAATAATGACTTCTGAAATCTTTTCTTTATCTATTACCTGGCTAATCATAAAAAGGTCACCAAAGCATTTGAGATTATCTTCAGAGGTAATTGTATCCTCTTCTATATTTAGAAAACCACAAACTTTATAACCTGTTTTTTCAGTGTTACTTTCAATGGTGTTTTTTAATGACATGGCAGATTGCCTGCTTCCAATAATAAGTGATTTAAACCACACCTCCTCCCTTTGTAGCTGATTGTGCGCTTTCGTTAAGAATGAAAATCGAACCAGGTATGTAACAAAAACCTGTAGTCCCAGAAGAATGAAAAATTCTCCAAAAAAAGGAGAGAGATATTCATCTCGTTTATAGAGTATGAAGATGGAAAATATAATGACTGTGCCCAGGAAAGTACTGTATAGGGTGTTTAATAATTCCACTCCTCTGGACTTGTAGTAGAGGTTTTTATATGTTCCAAATAGGTGGTATAAAGTGACCCATCCCAAAGGATATAGAATCATTCCTGCGATGTACTTTTGGTTGAATTCAAAGGGAGAGGAGGCAAAGTGGCGGTGGAGTGCAAAGTATACAGTCCAGGCTATAACTGCCGAAACAAAATCCCCCAGTATATAGGAACGCGTATGTAAACGAATGTTCAGAACCTGGTAGTGTTTAATTAAGTAATTTGATTTCGGTTAATCTTTTCTAATATTAAATGGGCCACTTCCATTGCTCTGTATCCATCAATTTCTGAAACAGCCGTATTGGTATCGTTAAGTATCGCCTCTTTAAAACTTAAAAGCTCCATCAATATTGCATTGTTCTCTTTAATTTCAGGAGCAGCAATGGCAATTGTCTTTTTCCCATGGTTCGTATCAATATCAAATGAAAAAACATTTGTATCCTCCGGGGATTTGTATTTAATAATTTCTGTTTTCTTCTCTAAGAAATCGATTCCAACATAAGAGTCTTTCTGAAACAAACGCATTTTTCTCATCTTCTTCATGCTGATTCTGGAAGAGGTGAGGTTTGCCACACAACCATTATCAAATTCGAGCCGCACGTTTGCTATATCTGGCGTGTCGCTCAAAACATTTACGCCATTTGCATGAATACTTTTTACATTTCCTTTTACCAGAGAAAGAATAATGTCAATATCGTGAATCATCAGGTCCAGGATGACACTTACATCTGTTCCTCTTGGATTAAATTGGGCTAACCTGTGTACTTCAATAAACATAGGTTTTAAATTGTACTCTTTTGCAGCAAGCAAAGCCGGATTAAATCTTTCTACATGCCCAACCTGGAATTTAATATTTGCCTCCTTTACAAGCGTTACAATTTCTTTGGCTTCTGCCATGGTGTTTGCCAATGGCTTTTCCACAAACACATGTTTGCTTTTTAAAATGGCCATTTTGCATAACTCAAAATGAGCCGTGGTTGGAGCTACAATATCTACGATGTCGCATTTGTCCATTAAAGCAGCAGCATCAGTAAATCTTTTTATTCCATATTTTTTTTTGACTTCAGCAGCCTCCAGATTCGAAGGATCATAGAACCCTACTATTTTTGTTCCTTCTATTTCCTGCCAATTATTCAAATGGAATTTTCCTAAATGTCCAACTCCAAATACACCAACTTTTAGCATAAATCCTGTTTTTAAATGCGCTAAAGATACTTACAGTAAAGTAACATCTTTTCAAATTTTTGTAAATGAATGAATTCGGAACATATAACGCAGGATACAAATTTTTGGTGCAGAATTGTTTTCAATATTCTGATTGTACTATTAAGAGGTTGTTTTCTGATAACCTAACGGATTGATTGTATCCACTCTTTGAGAATTTATTTAATCTAGGAAAGCTCAATTACTTCACAGTCTTTCATGTCCTTGCCATCTATTGTAAACCGGATAAGTGTTCTTACTTTATGCCAACCGTGCTTTCCGGCGGCTCCCGGATTCATGTGCAGGCACTGAAGCTTTTCGTCATACATGATTTTTAAAATATGCGAATGCCCCGAAATAAATAATTGAGGTTTATGAAGGAGCAGTTCCTTTTTTGTTTCCAAATTATATCTTGGAGGATAACCCCCAATATGCCGCATCAAAACTTTCACTCCTTCACATTGATAGACCATTTGTTCGGACAACATACTTTTAATATCATATCCATCAAT
>JBDSBN010000218.1:0-9392 GCA_039921585.1 Ginsengibacter sp.
AAATCAGCAGTTTGCCCATGACTTATTAAATGGAATAAGGAATAAATAAAAATGAAAAGATACTTTTTCATAGGTTATATAGAATGTATGGCGATTAAGAAGATTGATTTGAAAATGAATTTAGCAAGTCTGCTTTTTTTGTTTTTCGAAAATACGAAGACTATCGGGTAATAGTTGATAATTACCTTGAAAACCGGGTATTTTACGCAATCCATTGTTTGATGCTAAATCGTTTCAGATTACAATCATTTTATCCGGCCACCTTCTTTGTACAGGCATAAAAAAAAGAGGCTGTATTTTATTTAGCCTCTTGATCTTTTATTAAATTATTTGGTTTAAAATTTATATCCAAATCCGATTCCGCCATAATAAGGCATAAATCCATATTTATTAAATACAGGGGTGATTTGAGCTTTAAATACAAAACCTCCATTTGCGGGAGCCAGTCTGTATCCGAAAGTCAGATTTCCAAAACTTGCCTGCAATGTGGAGTTTTCTGAATCGTATCTGGAGCCAACATTCAAATAAGTAAATCCAGCACCTAACTCAAAGAAATTTTTCCCGTCTTTGCCCAAAAGATAATTTAAACCAACGGGAATCGTTAGTAACGAAACTCTTCCGTCATAATCATTGTTCAAAGAAAAACCACCAATCCCAATTCTACCTCCCAATCCAGTGTTTTGCTTGGAAAAGCGCATATCAAAATTAGCCGAAATAAGTCCCGGACCACCTAATTCAACATAAACGGTTTCCGCATGTTGCGCACTTAGGTTGAAACAAAACAGCAGGGAAAAAATCATTAAAAATGTTGATCTCATAATATTTCATTTGGCGATGAATTTCAAAGCTAATATTTAATCTGAATTAAAATTTTTGTTTTTTAAATTTAAAAGGAGTGGGTAAAATTGAATTGGGCAAGCTTCTCTGAATTTTGATTTGCAATTCTATTCCCATCTAATTTCAAAAGCAAATGGCTTTTACCTAAGAAGATTGAAACCTGGTTTTCTTACCCTATTATTTATTAATTTTCTTATTTTCAAAACCGCCCTCGCATAGCTCTATATTTAATATGATGGTAATTATTTACATCTTGATTAGGTTTAATAGGATTCGTTGTTTCTTTTTTTCAATTTTCCTGATGAATTATTTCATTAGCAAATTAGAATAAATAATGATCAGACATTTCTATTGACAGATAGATTAGAACTTGATATGTTTTAATCTATCAAGGTTTTAGAGCAAAATCTATATAGTATAAAAATAAGAATGTTTCCGTTTGACAATATATTGGAACCGGCAGCGTTGTTTATATAATTGCTTTATTTTAATTCTGTAATGCTATCTATGAAACAAAGTTTACTTATTTTGTTTTTATTGGGATTTATCAATTTTGGTTATGCCCAAATTACCACCTCAATCATTAAAGCAAATTTTGGAGTTGAGGGAGATTTGGAAGCAAATTATTACAACAATAATGTACTAAGCGGAAACGATGACTGGTTCAATAAATCATCTGCAGCATATTCCGGCCGTGGAGTAATTGACACTACAGGCTCAGCTGAAATAAGAGCACGTTATGCTATTGATCCTGATTTCCGCCGACTTCCTTTTTATCGCACGATGAATGTCCCTTCTTATTCAGTGGTGAACAATCATATGTGGATCGATGCACTTTTTATCCGCGACTACCATTTGGATGACTCAACCGTTTTTCAATCGGGAGCGAGTAAGAATGGAAATAGCCCGGCTGATTGGTCGACCCCTGTGGCCCAATCAGTACCTGATAAAAATGACATTTTGGATATGATGGTTCATGTAAGAAGGGCCGGACCGGATATAAAAGATTCACTTTGGTTATTTGGAGGACTATCACTTGAAAGTACCAGCGGAAACCGGTATTTCGATTTTGAAATGTATCAAACAGACATTTATTATGACAGACCTACCCTGAAGTTTTATGGTTATGGTCCTGATGCAGGTCACACCAGTTGGAAGTTTGATGCAAGTGGGAACGTGACCGTCCCCGGTGATATTATTTTCTCCGCTGAGTATGGGGGTTCTTCCCTTTCCAAAATTGAAGCGAGGATCTGGATTGATAGATCTGCATTATTAATTACACCAGCAGGGTTTAGCTGGAGCGGTTCGTTTGATGGAGCAACAAATGGTTCACAATTTGGGTATGCAGGCATTATTCCAAAAACTTTCGGAAACTTTTTTACGGGTACAGAAAATAAAAGTAGCGAATGGGCGGGTGACTTTCAATTAGTGCGGGGAAATAATCAGGTAGTATCGAATTATTTATCCGGACAATTTATGGAATTCAGTGTAAATCTTACCAAGCTAGGACTTGATCCGGTTACATTATTGGGCGGTAATAATTGTGAGATGCCTTTCCGCAGAATTTTGGTAAAGACGCGTGCCTCCAGTTCATTTACGGCAGTACTAAAGGATTTCGTTGGACCATTTGACTTTTTTCGTTCTCCGAAAGTTGAGGTCGAGTCTGATTTAAATTCAAAATGTGGTTTAATGACTGTCGGACAATTAAGTATTATTAACCCCGTAACCACTTCGGTCTATACCTGGTCAACCACTGACGGTCGTATTGCTTCTTATAACCCCGACAATTCAATTACTGTTGATTCAGCAGGCACCTATGTGGTTACGCAGCAATTGCAATCCGGTTGTTCTATATACGCCACCGACACCATTGTGGTTTTCAGAAATCCACTTTGTTATCCACTTCAAAACTCTATCAATGATTTTGCGGGAAAGGTTTCTAACAATCAGGTTTTATTAAACTGGTCTGCAAATTCAAACCCTGGAATCGACTATTTTAAAGTAGAAAAAAGCACTGATGGATTTACGTTTACTTCTTTAGAGAAGATTGAAAAGAAATTTAGTTCCAATAGTATCATACCATATTATTTAACGGATGAGATAGATATTTCTAATGGTGACTATGTTTATTATAGATTAAAAACAGTTGGAGAAAACGGTGAGGTCGTTTATAGCAGGCATGTGAGAATATTTTTAGGAGAAGGAAAGAAGGTAGCCATAGGCATTGCGCCAAACCCTGCTAGAGATGTCATGCGGCTGGAAATTTCTTCTCCCACAGAAGAAACGGCTGTTGTAACTATATACGATTTTACAGGCCGCCAAATGAGAAACTTTCGCTCCGAAGTGCCAAAAGGCAGAAGCAATCATACTATTTCAGATTTTCAAAATTGGCCGAAAGGTATTTATTCTGTGAAAGTATTGTTGGGAAAAAAGGTTTTTATAGAAAAAATGGTGCTGGTAAAATAAGTTGGTTTCATCATACAAGGATATCCCAAATCTTTTTTAGTTTTCATCTTCTCTTCATGTTGGCATTTTAAATTTGCCGTGTATACAAATAGGGCTCTTTTTTGTATAATGCTCCTTCCAATATTAATTGGAATAGAAGTTGCATTAAGGGCTCGAAAATTAATCACTTATAAAAATTCGTTTATCATGAAAACTCATTCCTCAAAAGTAGTTCTAAGTATTTTTTTTATATTTAGTAGCCTTTTATTTATCGCATGTAAGAAAAGTGACGGCGACCCTAACAGTAAAGCAAGGTTGCAGGTTCGATTAACTGACAATCCAGACCCCAATGTAAAAGAAGTGTGGGTTGATGTAAAAGAAGTACGCATAAACATGAAGGATTCAAGCTGGATTTCCCTTGATGGAGCGCGGCCCGGATTGTATGATCTTTTGACCTTGACAGACGGGAAAGACACTCTTCTGGCAGATGCTCATATCCCTACTGGAAATATTTCCCAAATACGCCTGGTACTTGGACAGAATAATTATATCATTACCAAAAGCTGTGAAAAAATTGAATTGACTACACCAAGCGCACAGCAATCAGGATTAAAAGTTAAAATAAACCAAAGCGTAAACGGCGGCATCTTATATCGATTAATATTGGATTTTGATGCAGCTAAATCCATCATAAAAGCCGGCAATAGCGGTAAATATATTTTGAAACCTGTACTAAGGGTGATTTCATTTGATGCATCAGGCGGCAATATTAAAGGAGTAGTAGTTCCACATTCCGTAAGAACAACAGTATATGCTATAAATGGAACGGATACGTTAGCCTCTACATTTACCGATGCATTGACTGGTAATTTCTGGTTCGGAGATATTCCCGCCGGAAATCATTCTCTTTCCTATGCACCTTCTGACACCACTTATAAGAATACATCTCGCGGTGTATCGGTTTTATTAGGGCAGACTGCAATAGTCGACACTGCTGTTCTTGAGAAAAAATAATATTGTAATTATTTACAGCTAAAAACGGAGGTAGAAAAATGGATTTCTCTACCTCCGTTTTTATTGATTTGTAAAAGGGGTAATATTATTTTATTATGACGTTTTCTTAGTAGTAAAGAAGAATAGGAGCATATATTTCCCTAAACTTTACTACAAAATTGGTTGCACAAAATCAAGGTTATAAGTCCCTTTATCCTTTGATGTTTTAATAATTTTCAGATAATTGATCCCTTCTTGTAAATGAGTTGTAAAATCAGCCATATTCCACTCATTTGAAGATGGTAACTCCACTCTGTTATTCATTAATTTCCCATTCACCGAAATACTTGTGGTAGCAATTGATGAACTTGAATTTTGATACCTGAGTTTAAACTTATACTCTCCCTCGAGTGGGACCTCGATGGCGAAAAGAACACTTGAGTTTTCCTTTTTTGGATATTCAACATATCCAATACTATTGAAGTTTCGAAGAATAGTTTTTCTACTTGTTCCCTTTATTAACGAGGCTACTTCAGCTTCGTACTTTGGATTTTGATTTGTTATTCTAATAATCTTACAACTCCTTGGATTCAGTTTTATAGAAAATTCTTTTTTAAATTTTCCTAATTCTTTGTGTTTCCATAAATCTCTAATTTGATACTGATTACTTCCATCTAGCCCTAATTCCTTTTCAAAATCAATCCTTCTTACTTCTGATGTGCTTTCTCTATTAAAAAGTCCGATTACCCAATCTCCATTTGGTAGTTGATCAATCCACCTATTTAAAGCCATTTTTCCATTCGTCATTATACTTTACGATATAGCCATTCTCATCAATGGTTTGTGCCGCTTCGATCCAACCATCATTTGATACCATATCGTATCCGAAATCTTTTAAGTTTTTATGAACCCAATCAATATTGTTTTTCCATAGTTCTTCAGGTATTGCTTTGTTGTGCATCCAGCAATACTCATACGCCATCCAATAACGTGGACCCGTACCTAATTTTTTAAGGCCGGGAGTTTCAGAGGCTGTTTTACTTTTTATTTGTTCCGTTGTTTTTTTTGAAACCTGACCATCAATATCGGAACAACTTAAGAGGAAGACTGCACAAATAAAGACAAGAAATTTTAATAATAACTTCATTTTTACAAATGTTTATGGTAAATCAAATCAATTTTAGTATCCGGGATTTTGAATTAAATTGGGATTTGCATACTTAGCTCTATAATTAATAAAAAAATATGTTAGTAGCGAAACTAGCAGATACCTTTTTTCGTAGATATTTTTAGAGAGCGTTTTTATACAGGTAGCATTGAAATACTAATCTGTAAGGATTTAGTAATTCCAATGACTAATAGAAGTAGAAACATTTTAGAATGCCTTTATTCTATTCGCATTTAATTTTACAGGTATTTTTTACTATATTATTGATCATATTTATTCCATTAAAACTCTCTGAATTTACAGATGAATAAAAAGGAAAAATTTGTAACTAACTATAAGATGAATGTCAGTAACCCACATCAATGGGTTGAAAACTATGCTGACTATTTGTATGGATTTGCTTTTTCCCGCATTAATGATGAAGAACAGTCCCGGGACCTCGTGCAGGAAACTCTGCTGGCAGCACTAGAATCAATCAAAAAATTTGAAGGCCGCAGCTCTGAAAAAACCTGGCTCACTTCCATTTTAAAGTATAAAATTTATGACATCTATAGAGAAAAAACAGCCAGCGTAAGAAATGTGACTCTTCACGAAGCTTATCCGAGGTACTTCGATCAAGCAGATGGGGAATGGCAGATGGAACACAAACCAACCGAATTTTCTATAAAAGATGAAAATGCAGTGGAAAGTAAAGAATTTTATCGCATTTTAAAACTATGTCTGAATAAATTACCAGCTTCGTGGATTACCGCGTTTAAGATGAAATTTATGGAAGAAGAAGAAACCAAAGATATTTGCAATGAATTACAAATTACCTCTACAAACTATTGGGTCATCATTCACCGGGCTAAAATAAATCTCCGGGCTTGTCTTCAAAAACATTGGTTATAAAAAAGTAAAAGCCGTGATAAAAAAAAAGAAAATAGAGACCAATTGTGAGAAAGCCACATTTATCATTGAGAAGAAAAAATTGACGGATTTATCACTCAAAGAGGATTTAGAATTAAAAATTCATCTATTAGGCTGTGAGGCTTGCAGGATTTTTCAAAAACAAAGTAATTTGATTGGTGAAGTTGCTCTAAATATTTTTAAAAGTCCCATCAGCGAAGAACGAACATTAGATGAGCAATATAAAAATGATTTGCAGGCAAGAATTGATAAAGAAATGGACAAACGGAAATAAGAATAAAAAAGTTGTAAGGTTTTAAACCATTTGAACACTAAGGATTAAATAGGAAAATTTAAAACATTAAAAATGATTCATGCAACTGAAATTGCCGGTTACAAAAGGACAATCAAATTTGAATCCATTGGGGCAATTATTATCCGTTATGGCATAGCACTTGTATTAATTTGGGTAGGATTTTTAAAGTTCACACTTAATGAAGCAAAGGGAATAAAAGGTCTTGTATCAAACAGTCCCAAATTCTCCTGGATATATACCGCATTTGGCGTCAGGGTTTTTGCGAATATTTTGGGAGTGATAGAAATCGTTTTAGGAATTTTAATTTGTATGAAATCATTGAGTCCTAACATCTCTGTATGGGGAAGTTTCGGCGCTATAATGATGTTCTTGCTAACACTTACTTTTTTATTTTCCACACCAGGAATCATTCAAAAGGGATTTTCGTTTCCATTTATTTCTCCGATGCCGGGACAGTTTCTTTTAAAAGACTTTGTATTGTTAGGTGCTTCGGTATGGACTGCAGGGGAAGCGCTTCTTGTTGCACGAAGAATGGAACCAACCAGAGTTATTTTAGAACAATAAAAAAGATAATCCAATTGTTCCGCAAAGTAATAAAGCAATAATGGCGCTATGATGATCTTTTGTTTCACTTCAAAAGTAAGCCCGCGTTGCCGTTGACTAAATCGATTGACCCGGATTTTAATTCAAAAATAAATGGCGCATTTCAAATCGAAACTCAAAAATATATGTACTGGCAGAAAATTAAAGAACATCTACATCTGAAAATTAAAAATAAAAGAACCGAGTACACGCAATTTTCACTTTTGCGCGTACACAACAAATCAGGAAGTATTTGGTGAGGTAGGTGCCAGCGCTGATAACATCCTTCCCTTACCAAAACCCGAAATTCTTAAACCCAATTTAAAAGAATTAAATTATTTACACAATGAAAAAGTTACTATTAGCCTTATTCGGCATGTCTTTACTATTTATTTCATGCAAAAAGAACGACCATAATCCACCCCCACAAAGCAAACAGTTTACGGTTACTATCGAAAATGTATCTGCGCCCAAGATGTTTCTGGGATCGGGAGTTATCAACACACCAACCGGGGATCTAAAGCCCGGCCCGCTTACGCCGGGTAAAAAGTATGAGTTTATGGTAAAAGCGGGCAAAGGGCAAAATTTGTCTTTTGCAGTAATGCTTGCGGCAACCAATGACCTTTTCTTCGGACCCGATGATAAAGGAATCGCGCTTTATGATAAAAATGGCAGGCCAATTACTGCCGATGTAACAGATCAGGTGTATCTCTATGATGCCGGTACAGAAATAAATGAAGAGCCGGTTGTAGGTCCGAATACCGTAACCAACCAATCCGCTCCGAACACAGGCCCGGCAGAACATGGTGTAGTCCGGGATATCCGCGAAGTAACTACGGATCATTTTAAATATCCCTACGTTGAAAGTGTACTAAAAGTATGGGTAAAACATTTATCAGGGTACGACTTTATGGTCACTATTGAAGATGTGTCGCCAATGGACGCGTTGAAAACGAGTAAGGGAAATTTTCCTGCACCCGTTTCTCCGGGTGTATGGACGATCAGTATGAATAACGGGGCTTTATATACATTAGGGAAACCTGACCTTGGGCATGGCTTAGAAGCGATTGCCGAAGACGGAAATCCAACAATGCTGGGTGAATACGTAAAAGCGAATACAGGTATCGTCTACCCGCTTTCTCCCGGCGTTTGGACGGTAAGTAGTCCCGGCACATTTCCTTTGTTCAAAATAGGCGAGTATGATTATGGAAAAGGTTTAGAAGCTATCGCGGAAGATGGAAATCCGGCCAGCTTGGGAATGACTTTAAAATCTACTGCAGGAATAGAGAACAGCGGGGTTTTCAATACACCAGATGGTACTTCCCAACCCGCGCCTCTTGGCCCCGGCATGAAATATACCTTCTCTTTCTCTGCTATTCATTTTGATGATCGACTGTCATTCGCTACGATGTTTGTACAATCAAATGATCTGTTTTACGCGCCAGGCGATGAAGGCATTCGTTTATTCAATAAACACATGCCAATTAGCGGTGATATCACGTCCTCGATATCGCTATGGGATGCAGGCACGGAAGTGAACGAAGAACCGGGATATGGACCTAATCAGGTGATGAGGCAGTCGGCTCCTAATACTGGAGTTACTGAACACAATCGGGTGGGAAAAGTAAAGGATTCTTTTACTTATCCATCTGTTGAAAGTGTTATAAAAGTAACCATCAGCTCTAACTAAATTAAATGAAGAGGACTTAAAGCCATAACATGAGAAATTATGTTGTGGCTTTTTAATGCCTGTCTTTTTAGTATTCAGATGAAAATCACATCCCATATTCCATTGGTAATAATGAAAAAAATCATAGCATCTACCTGATCTGCCGGATAAGAATTACTGGCAGCTAAGAGGATTGATACAAATGGAGGGAGACTCTTACCTGCAGCTTGTTTTAAGGGACAAATTATGAAAAATATAATAGCGCCTAGGTTACCACCGATAAATCCAGTTCTTAAAGGATCCTTCATAATTTGATAAAATTAATTGGAATGCTTTTAGTTTTTTATAACTGTTTATATTTAAAGCTTGCTATTAGCTATTTGTAGTATTCAGCTTTGGCTCCTCTTCCTAAGAGCAATATGACCGGTACCATTCGCCATCCCGGGCTGCTGCATCTATGGCAGTCTTTTCCTAACTGCATTTCCATGCTGCAA
>JBDSBN010000219.1:0-12537 GCA_039921585.1 Ginsengibacter sp.
GTTCGTCCTGAGGTAAAACGACTGTGAAATCAGTTCCATCATTCACTGTTAAATCCCCATCTATAATGGGTCTGTCTGGTGTTCCTTTTACAGTAAGCCGGGTAGAAAATACCATTTTTCCATAAAAAAGATCATTGTCTTTATTTGTTGAATTGATGGCCTGAAAGTTATTAGCCATTATTCTCATGTCGAATGTGTAGTTCTTAAAGTTCGGAGAATAAAGCCCGCCATCAAGAGTGAGCGCATTATTAGCGGTATCCCTGATAGTGAAATTCTCCAGTTTGATCCCGGTGTTATTTATAATGGCAATGGCTTCTTTGTCTACTTTAAATACATTATTTAGCATGCGAATATTCATGGCAGTATTATCAAAATTAATTTTCCCGTCAATATTCGGATCCTCCATACTGCCATCGAGAGCAATTTTACCGTAGAGGAAACCCCGGGCATCTTTAATTGCTCCGTTGCTCAACCCTTCTAAAGATTTCATATTGAACCGGTCGATGTTTACAACGAAATCAAAGGCACTGTTCGTGGGTTTTACAATATATTTTCCATCGATGTTTATTTTATTTCCTCTGCCATCCAGCTGCACGGCTGCGTTGTAATTGTTCGCCACATTGTTATCCACTTTTGCAGTCAGAGTGCCGATTGTGTCACTATATATACTCAGATCTGTAACCTTCAGGTCGGCAGTAAATGTGGGCTGGGTTTGTATATCTTTCACAATTGCTCCACCATTTAAGAGCCCGTTTGCCAATAGAGAATCTGTCTGGACAAAACTGGTAAGCGTGGAGATTTTGAAATCCTGAAATTCAATTTTTAGAGGACTGTTTTTGCCTTTGGAAATACTGTTTATTTTCAGATGTTGTGAATCCTGACTTAAGTCAAAATTGTGCGCGAGGATGTCTTTATTTTTGTACTCGATAAAATTACCCGGAGTAACTGTCCATTTTTCATAATTTAATCGGAGACTGTCCGGATTCAGGCTGAATTTGTAATTATCCGGTGAGATTTGGGCTAAATCTCCGGCAATGGTATACATGTCTTTCGACTTATTATCTTTAATGTTAAGTACAAAATCAGCCTGATTATCTTTAATATTTCCATTTAGCGTGGTCGCATTAATCACCATAGAAGGACCATTCCGAAATTGTCTTAAATAGGTATTAATATTAATCGCATCATTTGCGGTTGTTGCATTTAATTCAAGATGATCAATTACATTAGTTCCATATTCAATAAAAGGCGAATTTAGCTTCATTTGCCAGCCGCTGTCGCTGGCAAATTGTCCATCTAATGTGATCCTGTCCATTCGCTTCAATTCAGGAAGAAAAGTTTTTAAATGTGGATTCTCCACAACGGCGGCATTTATGGAAAAGGAGTATGGAGCAAGCTTTTTCACGTTTTTCTTTTCTGAAATAGAAAAGTAAGGATCGATCACTTGTTGAAACACATCTCCTAATTCTGTAAGCTTGTATTTTCCTTCAAGAGCAGCATGAAAAAAATCAGCTTTCATTGTAAGACTTTGTAATTCATTTTCATTTTTAGCATTTAATGAAAATGAATCCAGTGTGACCCTTTTCCCTTCGTTTACAAAAATAGAGTGCGTTACGTATAAGTCTCCCTGCAGATTATCCGGATCTGTATTGACAAAATTGCCGTTGATGACGCCATGATACATCATCTCTGTTGTTGTAAGATGTAGCGGAAATGTTTTTATACTATCAATGGTGGCTTTTAATTTTAATCCAGGAAATTTCCCTGCAAATTCTCCTTGTGCATCGATATTGATATCAATATTTGGATCTTTAACGGATGCATTCAATGCATAAATTTTGTTTGCCAAATTTCCCTTCGCTAAAATATTTTTATATTGATACCCTTTCAAAGTGATCTCAGAAACTGCGGCATCAAATAGAATAGTTGCAGTTTCCGGATTAAAGCCTTTGCCTTTCACTTTTGCATCTGCAGTAAGTGATCCCAATTCCGGATTTTGAATGAGAGTGCCCACACGAATATTTCTGGCTTTTATATTCATGTTATATGTAGCCCTATTTTTATCTGTGATATTTCCCAGGGTGCCGGTGATTT
Source organism: Ginsengibacter sp. (assembly GCA_039921585.1). Classification (GTDB taxonomy): domain Bacteria; phylum Bacteroidota; class Bacteroidia; order Chitinophagales; family Chitinophagaceae; genus Ginsengibacter. The sequence goes on from JBDSBN010000219.1 coordinate 2,095, forward strand.
TTGCGCCACCAAGACTTGAATTTATATTCAGATCCGTATAAAGACTCGTCATGCTACCACGGAAAACGCCGGTAGCCAGCATGTTTTGAGGTAAGGTGATAGTTGTAGGAATAGTATTTTTTGGCACCATTGCCATAATATCTTTTTGAGTAGTCTGGAATTTACGGATATTCAAATCTGCATAAAAGCGATCTGTATCAGGCATTCCTTTTACCATTCCATTTACCTGAATATCCGTTCCATTTAATCCACGGAGCATTAGTTTTTGCAGGTCCAGATTATCCACTCTTCCTGTAATTCGCGCATCGATATATAAGGTTGAATTTGAAGGGAGTTGTCCAGCCATTGAAGGCATAAATGATAAAATATCCTGCGTGGAAATTTTGCTCCCCGATAAATCAATATCCAGACCTAAAACGCCCGGATTTTTTTGCATCGCTTCTAAGGACGGGTATGTAATGGCAAAGGAGTTTTTCAGGAGCGTACCTGGCGTTTCTGCAAGTAGGTTCTTTAGTGTTATTCCGGTGGGATTCATTTCGAAATCAGTCTGCAGTTTTTTAAGTACAAAACCGCTGGTATCCTTAAAATTGGCTGAATGAATATTTGCGATAATTGTATCCGGATTATATCTGATATTGGATGCATTCAGGGACAGGTTCGTTAAATTAAGATGCGAAAAGTCCATTCCTGCCGGCAATCTTGGAGCAGATAAATCATCAAACCTGATACTGCTTTTATTGATATTTAATTTTCCGGAAATAATTTTAAAAGAAGGAGTTTCTACTAATATCACCGTGTCTTTTGCAGGCTGTATCGGTGCCGTAGATTCTATCTGAACGGCGATCGCTGATTGATTTAATGTGGCGTCCTTTAAAGTGATGACACTGTTTTTAAGGTAGATTGTTTCCGGATGAATATCCATATCCCCGATTTTAAAGGAGGAATATAATTTTGAGGGTTCACTTTTAAATACGATATCTATGTCTGAAAGCTTGATGGTTTTATTTAGTAATTGGAGAAAATTATCCTCTTCAGAAGCCGCTTCTGAAACTACTTTTTCAATAGATTTTTCTAAAGGCTCCATTTGATAATAGTATCCTTTAATTCCTTTCATTTTAATAACAGGGATGTCGAAAAATAAATGGAACGGGTCAAATTTGTTTATTTTTCCGTCCAAAAGACCAATCCTGATGTCCATGTCATTTCCTGAATATGGGTCATCATAAATGATATGGGAGTTTTTAACAATAATGCGATTGATATCTAATTTTAAAGTGGAAGTATCCTGAGTCTCGGGTGTCTTTGCATTTTCACTGGAAAAGGCATCTACAATAAATTGGAAATTAAACACAGAGTCCGGCGGGAGACGTTTTACTTTTCCGATAATTCCATCTAAATAAATTTCTTCAATTTCCACATTGCTTCGGAGGAGTTGAAGCATTTTTAAATTCACCCGAAGTTCCTTTCCATAAAGTAAAGTGTCTTTTGATTGGTCTTCAAAAAAAACCTTTTGAAGGGAGATATCTGTTGGGAATTTAATATCCAATTTCCCGATTTCAACACGTGTTTTTAATTTTCCTTCCAAAAAGGATACAACTTTTTTGCGTCCGTAGTTTTGCACGGAAGGCAACTGTATCAGAAGTAATACCAATATAACCAGGAAAATGACAGAAGCTAATATCCAGGCAAATATTCGCATCAGTTTTGATAGCAGTGATCGTTTCTTCTTTTCCGGGAGTTCTTTTTGAGTCGATTCCATATTATTCATCTGATTGTAATAAATCAAAATACACACCAGTTATTAATAACTTTTATTCAAGAAACGCAATAAAATGGAGAAATTTCTAATTAATTAGCGTGTAACAGGAATTTTATCTGTAAAAATCCCTGCATCCGGTAAAATTAATGGCTTATCAGTTTAAAATAGTTACCCTTTAAATAATTGGGATTAAAAAGATTATTTATGAAATACATTGATCGAATGATTCTGTGTAATAGGAGTACCCATTTTGCCCAGTATTTTACGCACTAAATCAACCAGATTCAACGGTACTTTTAATGTTCATTTAAGTGATTGTGGAAATAAACTCCATTCATTCAGATTTTTTCTTAACTGGCTTGCGGTGGTTCCAGGGTGGAAGAGGGTCCTTCATATTCCATAAACCTCTTCGATGCTTCCGGGCTTCTGCTTCTGCTTCTGCAAGTTTTTGGTCCTTTGAATATTTTATGTAATGCCATGCATAGCCATTTCTGACCATTTTTAAATTGATGTTTTCTGTGCCTAAATAAACTTCCGCAATCGTTCTTTTCCATCGGTCCTTTCCATGTGTAACCAATGAAACATTTTTTCCAAAAATATATCCACTTAAAGCGTCCTTGCAAATCTGATAATAATCTTGCCGGCGTTCCGGACAGTCAATTCCGTGTAGACGGACCCGTATTTTTACTGTGTCTTTGGTTAACAAGTCAAATGTGTCTCAATCCACAATATGGATCACCCTTCCTGTGATTTTTGGAGGTTGCTTTTGAAAAATATCCGACAAGTTATTATTCAGAGGCAGGAAAAGAAAAAGCAGTAGAAAAAGTTTCATGGTAAATACGAATGATTCATTTGAATGCACAAAATCAAATATACTTGTTTCCTTTCGGGAGGAACCATTTAGTAGGGTGGCAATCTGAAAATTCCTTTTATCCTGAAACTTCAGTAGAGAAAATAACCTGTTGATCTCAGAATAATTTTCTTTTGAAAGGTCGCCTTAAATCTTTTCTGAATCAGGAACTTCTAATTTTATAATATTTACTTTTGCGCCATGGAAATAAAATTTTCTCCGGAAGAGGCAAATATTTTTAAGAAAATTAGCGAAGCAGCAAGCGAATTAAACAATCCGGTGTATGTCATTGGAGGGTTTGTACGGGATAAAATATTGAATAACCCGGATAAAGATATTGATATTGTATGCCTGGGAGATGGAATCGATCTGGCAGCAAAAACTGCAGAAAAATTTTTACCCAAACCCCAGGTTAGTTTCTTTAAAAATTTTGTAACAGCTCAGATAAAAATAAAATCTTCATCGGATGAATCCTATTATGAGGTTGAATTTGTAGGTGCACGCAAAGAAAGTTATCACCATGATAGCCGGAAACCAGAGGTGCTTCCCGGCAATTTTGACGAAGACAGGATGCGCCGTGATTTTACAATAAACACACTGGCAATTAGTTTGAATAAGGAAGACTATGGTTCTCTGATAGATCCTTTAAATGGTCTGGAGGATATTAAGAACGGACTAATTAAGACGCCTCTTCCGCCCGATCAGACATTTATCGATGATCCGTTACGAATGATGCGCGCTATACGATTTGCTTCAAGATTAAACTTCAAAATTCATCCGGAAACTTATGAGTCTATTAAAAGGAATGCCGGAAGAATAAAGATTGTAAGCAAAGAACGAATCATTGATGAAGTGAATAAAATTGTACTGTCGGAAAAGCCTTCCATCGGATTTTTATTATTGTATAAAACGGGTTTGTTGAAATTAATTTTTCCTCAAATGGTTGCTCTCGCCGGAGCGGAATATATAGATGGGAAGGGGCATAAGGATAACTTCTATCATACGTTGCAAGTGTTGGATAATATAGCACCGAACACAAATGATTTATGGCTGAGATGGGCAGCGATATTGCATGATATTGCCAAACCGGCTACTAAACGATTTGAGGAAGGCCACGGATGGACTTTTCATGGTCACGAGGTGGTGGGAGGACGTATGGTTCCCAAAATATTTACTCAGTTAAAATTGCCGCTGAATGAAAAAATGAGATTTGTGAAGAAGATGGTTGAGATGCATTTACGTCCGATTGGTCTGACAAAAGAGAATATCACCGATTCAGCAATCCGTCGATTATTATTTGATGCCGGGGATGATATTGAAGATCTCATGACGCTGTGCAGAGCGGATATTACTTCCAAAAATCAGCAGAAAGTTCAACGTTATCTGGCCAATTTTGAATTGGTGGAAAGACGATTGAAAGAAGTGGAAGAAACGGATAAAATCAGGAACTGGCAACCTCCCATTACAGGTGAAATTATTATGGAAGAATTTGGTCTTGCTCCGGGTAGGATTGTTGGAGACATTAAAAATGCCGTACGCGAAGCGATCTTAGATGGCATCATTTCGAATAAATTTGAGGATGCATTTGAGTATATGAAGAAAATAGCAAAAGAGAAGGGAGTAGGGGGATGAGGGGTTGAAGGGTTGAATGGTTGAAAGGTTGAATGGTTGAATTGTTGGATTGTTGAATTGTTGGATTGTTGATTTGTTGAAGGGTTGAATGGTTGAATGGCTGAATGGTTGAATGGTTGAATGGCTGAATGGTTGAATGGCTGAATGGTTTCATACCATGGCTATAGCTCACAGCTCACGGCTCACTGCTCTCCACTCACCGTTACCGCTATATTCAACCAGAATATTTTATTTCATAAGGAAGCCTTAAATTTGCTGTTATGGCTATATTAAAATTCAGAATTTATTGGGATGAGGATGACAGTGTCTATAGAGATGTTGTGATTAAGCATACACAAAACTTTTCGGATCTTCATAATATCATTTTGAAATCTTTTGAGTTTGACAATAAGCATCAGGCTACTTTTCATAGAAGCAATGATAAGCTGCAACGTGGGAAAGAAATTACTTTTGAAGTTTATGAGGACAGGGTTTATAAAGCTGCCCCACTTCTAATGTCCGAAACTGCCATTGGAACTGAAATAAAGGACCCGAATCAAAAATTTATTTATTTATACGATTTTCATAAGCATTGGACATTTTTAGTCGAGCTGATAAATATTAATAAAGAAGAAAATCCGTCCATTGAATATCCTTCCATTCTGCGTTCAGAAGGGTTTGCTCCAAGTCAATATGGAACAAAGGGATTGGTTAACGAAAAGCTTACAGAGATAGAAGAAAAATATGACCTGAATACAGCCGTGCTTCCGGATAATTATACGGAGGAAGGAGAAGAATCTGATCTTGTGGAAGATGATGAAGAGGATGAGGCACTTGATGATTCTGATGAATTGTAAATATAATTGAAGAGTTTTCTTATAAGCTTCTGCAGACTTCTATGAAGGAAAAGAAATGCATCATTGTTTGTGGTCCAACGGCAGTAGGTAAAACGGATTTCGCTGCTGATCTTGCTCTGAAATATAATACATCTATTATTTCTGCGGATAGCAGGCAATGCTTCAAAGAATTAAATATCGGCGTAGCAAAACCTTCTACTTCTATCCTGGAAAAAATTCCGCATTTCTTTATAAATAGTCATTCTGTCCACGATGAAGTGAATGTAAAGGTATTCGAAGAATATGCTTTAAAGGCGATATCCGAAATTTTCAAAAAACGGGATATAGCCGTTATGGTTGGGGGAACGGGAATGTATATTAAAGCCTTTGCAGAGGGCATCGATGAGGTGCCGGAAACAGATAAAAGTCTCCGTGAAAAGATTGCACATACTTTTAGTGAACAAGGTATCGCGTGGTTACAAAATGAATTAAAACAAAAAGATCCCGTCTTTTTTTCAGAAGGAGAAATGGAAAACCCTCAGAGAATGTTACGGGCATTGGAAGTTAAAATTTCAACAGGAAAATCGATTTTGGATTTTCAATCCAATACAAAAGTGGACCGGGATTTTGATATAGAATATATCGTACTTGATTTACCCAGAGAGAAACTTTATCAGCGAATTAATGAACGCGTAGATTATATGATGAAGGAGGGACTACTGGAGGAAGTAAGATCACTCTATTCTTTACGTCATCTAAATGCTCTGCAAACCGTTGGGTATAGAGAAATTTTTGCCTATTTAGATGGAGATTATTCCCTGGATTTTGCCATTGCAGAAATTAAAAAGAATTCCCGCCGATATGCCAAAAGGCAGATAACCTGGTTTAAGAAATATGCAAAATAAAACCGGGAAAAAGGAAAAATAAAAAGAATTCCGGAGTTGCAAAAAATACTTAGCAACTCCGGAATTCTTCCTTAAATTTTAAATCCAAAACTCAATACAATATTTCCATCATTGTTTTTAAGTGCTGCCGGCATAATCATTCTGCTTGCATTTTCAGGGAAATCCGGATCAAGTCTGTATGGATAATGAACATCTTTATTTAAAGAGTGTACATATGTTAGATCTATAAAAAAGCCTTTATGCCTATATCCTAAACCTCCACTTACTTTTATCAAATTGGCTTTTTCATATTTATATGGATTCCCATAATATGCTCCGCCTAATCGGGCCATCCAGGTATTAAATTTCACCTCACCGCCAAGCCTTACATTCACAGCATCTTTATAAATATTATCAATGGTTTTGTTCAACGATTTGTAATAATTTTTAGCATCCTGATCGTTTTCAACAGATCCAAATGATGGGTTTTTATAATTTACATATTCGATATCTGCAGTGATAAAACCTTTTTGCATGGTAACGTCTTGCACCTCCCGGAATACATATGACCCACTCACCATAAATTTCCATGGTGTAGAAAGGTTGTATTTGGATACTAAAGGTTCGTAGTTAGTAGAAGATAAATCTGTACTGCTCATTTGTCTCACTCCCTGTCCATCTTCCACATCAGCTACTACCTGTGTGACATAATTATCGGTGATTTGGAAAAACGTTGGAGTATGAATTGCCGCACCCAGACGCACAAATTCGACCGGTTTAAAAATGATTCCCAGTTTTCCGCCGATACCCACGCCTTTTGATTCCAATCTTTCATTGACTTCAAAAAAATTGAAATGATTATCCGGCTTTTTTGAAGCATCGCTTTCTTTATAATTTCCATCGCGGTTATAATATAAGAAAGGAACGGAAAGGCTACCACCAAAGAACCATTTATCCTGAACGTTCACACCTACACCCAAAGAAACATCGGTAATGCCGCCTGTTGTGGTAATCGTATTTTCCTGTAAAAGCCCCATGGATGGATCAGCTACGGACGAATAACCCTCAAGCTCACCATTTGTGCCAAAAACTGGATCTACTAAATAGGTGTTGATTGCGAGACTTGGTCCATATGGAAAATTAAGCGCAGCTTCATTAGCATCTTTATTCCCGCTTTTTAATAATTGGTCTATATATGTATCTGCATACGATGATTTTTTGTTTTCTCCTTTATAATAAATTCGGTTATTAAAATCTGCAGCCCTGTTTACACCTATTCCAATCGTTACATTTCGTACATTTTTATTCTGAGAAGGGGAGGCAAACAGCACTCCTGAAGTGTTTAAATTGAACTGGCTATTCTTGGAGTTTGCTGAAGAATTGAGGTACTTAGACTGACCATTTATCAATGAAATGGAAGGGGTGAAAACCAGATCACCTGTTTTATAGAATCCAATACCTGCCGGATTAATAAACAGTGAGGTGAACTCTCCACCTAAGGAGGCTCCTGCACCTCCAATGGCCTGATTCCTGGCAGTGCCGCCCGGATTGTGCGTAAATGAATATCTGAGTGCATCAGCGGGTTCCTGTGCAAACGTAATCGTTGCCAAAAAAAAGGAAACCAGGGTTAAATAAATTGCTTTCATGGTACGAAATTTAAGTTCCGAATATAAATATGTGAATAGGAGAGCCTTTCTCTATGACGGAGTTTTAAAAAAATGGGACAATATTTATTATCCCATTTCATTATTAATTATTTCTAAACGTTCTAACTGGAGCACTTTCCTTACTGCTTGACGAATTACTCTGACTTGTGGCTGCCGGTTGTGAACTACTACTTGGTGCTGGTGCTGGCGGATCAAAAGTTCGAACCGGTGGCTGATTAGTACTTCTGGCAGGCGGCGGAGTACTTCTTGCAGGTGGATCAAAACGCCTCACGGGAGAGGTACGTTCAGATCTTTCGGATCTATTGTTGGAAGAAGGGGTATAGGTTCTGTTTTCAGATGGAGTAAATACTCTTCTGATCACGTTACCAACGCCGGTTTTTTCTTTAGCCGGAGAAGTTGATCTGTTATCAAATGTTCTTACCGGAGCAGATGGCATTGGCCGGACAACCCCGCTTCTGTTATTGTTTAATCCTCTAGGAGCAGTGGTTGGAGTATATCCGCCTAAATTATATTTTCTTGCACCAGTATTGTTACTGACTTTTCCCTGTACCGGATAATAATTCATCGGCGGGTAATAACCACCATAAATCGGGTTATATGAACCATAATAGGGGTTATAATTATAGTAAGAATTGTAGCCATAATTTGGATTATATCCAAATGGATCATAAAATCCTTTACCATAATAAGGGTTATAAGGGTTGTAGCCAAAATTGTTGTATCCGAAAGGATTGGATGCATAAGGGTTATATCCATAAGGAGTATATCCGAAAGGACTTCCTGAGCCGTATCCCATTCCAAAGGACACCGAATTTCTATATCTCGGATCACGGATGGCCCGTCTGATCTCACGTTCCTCTGAGTTGCGGTATGAATAGGAATCTCTATCTCTACTATTCTTTTTTACAACATAAGTTTCGGCAGCAGGCGCCGGAGAATAGTATACATCATCTGGTGTTTGTCCATTCCGATAAGCTGAAGAACAACTTGCCAAAACGACCATCATACCAACGATAAGTAAATATTTTGTTTTCATGGCTTATAAGTTTAAAAGGAAATTAAAAATGAAGGTTTACTTTTGCGCCCTGTGTGATTGTAAATTTAAGCATCTTCTATTATAAGAGAGTGATTAATAAGATGAACGGTTGTTAAATAATAGCTAAGAAGGTACACAATTAAATTGAGATAAACACAAAAAACAAACCAGTATAATTATAAATTAACATCGATAATAAAAAGAAAGGGCAATGAGCAAAGTTATAACCAGCAGAGAAGAGGATTATTCACAATGGTATAATGATATTATTATTAAAGCCGGACTGGCAGATTATAGTGCCGTTAGAGGGTGCATGGTTATAAAACCCTACGGTTTTGCATTATGGGAAAATATGCGTGATCAACTAGATAAGCGCTTTAAAGAAACCGGGCATCAGAATGCCTACTTTCCGCTATTCATTCCAAAAAGTTTTCTGAGTAAAGAAGCAGCACATGTGGAAGGTTTTGCGAAGGAGTGCGCGGTTGTGACTCACTACAGATTAAAAAATGATCCGGATGGAAATGGGATTATTGTAGATCCAGATGCAAAGCTGGAAGAAGAATTGATCGTTCGGCCTACCTCGGAAACAATTATCTGGAATACGTATAAAACCTGGATTCAATCTTATCGGGATTTGCCGCTTTTGATTAATCAATGGGCAAATGTGGTCAGGTGGGAAATGCGCACTCGCTTGTTTTTGCGTACAACCGAATTCCTGTGGCAGGAAGGACATACAGCACATGCGACTTCACAGGAAGCGATTGAAGAAACCATTCAGATGTTGAATGTCTATGCAGAATTTGCCGAAGAGTGGATGGCTATGCCCGTCATTAAAGGAGTTAAAAGTGTGAATGAGCGGTTTGCGGGTGCAGAGGATACATATTGTATAGAGGCTTTAATGCAAGATGGTAAGGCACTTCAGGCTGGAACTTCACATTTTCTGGGGCAAAATTTTGCAAAAGCATTTGATGTTAAATTTAGTGATAAGGAGAATAAGCTGGATTATGTTTGGGCTACAAGCTGGGGCGTAAGTACCCGCCTGATTGGTGCATTGGTGATGGCTCATAGCGATGATGATGGTTTAGTTCTTCCTCCGAAATTGGCGCCAATTCAGGTAGTAATTGTGCCTATATTCAAAGGAGAGGAGCAGAAAAATGCTATTGATGAAAAAGTACATTCTTTGCAAAAGGAATTAAAACAATTGGGTATTTCTGTCAAATACGATGATGATGACAGTCGTAGGCCGGGTTGGAAATTTGCAGAATACGAAATGAAAGGAGTACCTGTCAGGATAGCGATTGGTGCGCGTGATTTGGAAAAAAATGTGGTAGAGGTAGCCAGAAGAGATACGAAAACAAAAGAAACGGTTTCGTTAGATGGCCTGGCTGGGAATATTCAAAATTTACTAAACGATATCCAGGATAATATTTATAATAAGGCACAATCTTATTTAAATAATAATATCACAGAGGCGGATACATGGGATGAGTTTCTTCAATTATTAGAAGAAAAGGGTGGATTTGTTTCTGCGCATTGGGATGGAAAAGCGGAAACAGAGGAAAAAATTAAAGAGCTTTCCAAAGCAACTATTCGGTGTATCCCTTTGGATAATAAGCAGGAAGATGGGAAATGTATTCTCACGGGAGAGCCAAGTAAGGAAAGGGTTCTCTTTGCACGGGCTTATTAATAAAATCTCAAACATCTTTTAAGAAAAAAAACAAACATGTTGCACCCGAAAAAGTGCAACATGTTTATTTTCAGGAAGTTGATAACTACCATATAGTCATTTATATCTATATC
>JBDSBN010000220.1:0-14107 GCA_039921585.1 Ginsengibacter sp.
GTTGTGGCTACAGAACTTTCAGCAATTATAGAATCAATTCAGACAAATCAATACAATGATAAATTTTTAATAGCTAAAAATGAAATGGCAGAAACGAAACATTCTTATTTGTAACCTGATTGTTTGAGGATTATCATTTTCTAAAAAGGATTTTTTTATGAACATGATAATTGATTCTGGAAATTAGCGCGTTAATAATTTATAATTGAAAAAAACAACCAAATGATTAAAGGAGGAATAATAGGCCTTGGAAAAATGGGAATCTCTCATGCAGCAATCGTTGGAGCTCATCCATCAGTTGAACTTGTAGCAGTTTGCGATAGTTCATCGCTAGTAATGGATGCGTTTAGTAAGTATACAACAGCACATACCTATAGCGATTATTTAAAAATGCTTGACCAGGAAACCCTGGATTTTGTAATAATTGCTACACCCACAAAGTACCATTACCAGATGACAAAGGATGCACTGGAAAGAAATATACATGTCTTTTGCGAAAAACCTTTTAGTTTAAATTATAATGAAGGTAAAGAGCTTGCCAACCTGGCAATGAAAAGATCATTAATAAATCAGGTGGGATATCACAACCAATTTATTGGAACGTTTATTGAACTAAAACGTTTGCTTAAAAATAATGTTATTGGAGAGTTGGTTCATTTTAATGGAGAAGCTTACGGACCAGTCGTTATCAAAGAAAAAGGCAGTACCTGGCGCTCAAAATCAGAAGAAGGAGGAGGTTGCACGATGGATTATGCATCTCATGTAGTAAACTTAATCCAGGATATAATTTCCCCGCCTCAAAAAATTAATGGAACTCTTTTAAAAAGTATATATTCTAAAGGGGTCGATGATGCAGTTTATTCATTATTAACACTTCAAAACAATTTAAGTGGAACTCTACTAGTAAACTGGAGCGATGAAACTTATCGTAAAATGTCTACTTCTTTAACTGTTTATGGGAAAAAAGGAAAAATTATATGTGATGCTACCGAAATTAAAATTTACCTGAAGGATGCTGACAAAAAACAAAACCTTGAAAAAGGATGGACAATAAAGTATATCACTGATTTTGCAATTCCCGTAAATTTCTACTTACGAGGGGAAGAATACAGTGCTCAAATTGATTATTTTATTGAAAATATAATTAACAACCGTGCAGGTGCGCTAAATACTTTTCAAAAAGCGCTCCAAACGGATGAAGTAATGGAAATGATCATGAACAATGCTCAACAAAATTAATTAATGGAAAGAATATTATTTGGAGATAATCAATTTTTTGCGGTAAATCATGTCTCCGATGAGAAATCGCGTGCTCAGGCTATCAAATTTAAAGACGATTCAGCCATTTTAAAAACTCTGAATATAGCCAGAGATACTGGAATGAATACATTTATGTGCACCACACACGATAGAATTGCAAATATTACCAAGGTTATTAGAGAAAATCCTGAGAAATATTATGACTACAAGATATATCCGTGCATGCCTTACGCGCATAAATATGCAAATGCTGTAACGGATTTTGGAATAGCCGGAGCCCTTAAAGAGTATGTTCCTGGAAATTTTTTGGGCTCATTATTTAAAGGAGGAGTTGCCTATTTAAACAAGGATTATATGTCTATCATGGAGTTATTGGTAGACGCCGAAATGAAAATGTTCAAGGGCATAAATACTCCGGTGATATTCTTGCAGAATGTGATAACAGATATGTTATTAGGTTTGGGTATGATAGATGTTTTAGTTGCCTTCCAAAAATATGTAGAAAAGAAATACAATGCAGAAGCGGGTTTTATTACAATGAACCTGCCCATGCTCCTGGATAAGCTTGAAGCAAAAGGAATTCAAAATCCAATTATTTGCGCTTCCATAAATAGTATTGGCTTCAGAATGTCTGGGGGAGTAGAATTATATGAGCATACTTTAAACACACGGCAACTCAGAGCTATTGCTATGCAGGTTTTAGGAGGCGGTGCCATTAATCCGAAAGAGGCATTCAATTATGTTTGTAAATTACCCAATGTAGTATCTATCCTGTTTGGTGCTTCTTCCAAGGGTCATATAGAACAATCGGTAGAATATATAAAACAATTCGATAGCTCAAAACTCAAATTTGCTTAACCATTGAACCGCGAATTTTCAAGATACCTTCAGATGACTTTGGTATTTTTAGATTTACTTATTTTAAATCTAATTTACCTGATATGTCAAATTCTTTTTTCAAAAATTAATAACAGCTTTCTCTCAATAGAGGCCTATAATTATTATTGGCTAATATCCAATGGTGTATGGATAATTTTATCATTTTTTCTTGGAACTTATTCTAAAGAGGTGATCCTTAGTTTTCAAACATTTACAAAAAGAACGATTCAAGCGTACTTGGTGTGGATCATTTTAATCATGTTCTATTTGTTCTTTTCCAGGGAAGTGGTCATATCAAGGTTATTTACTATTACTACGATTTCCTGTTTTGGTGCAGGTCTGCTACTCAATAGATTCCTTTCATTGGGAATTAATAATTATTTTGGGAAAAGTGAGTTTTTAAATAAAAAGATAATCATCATTGGATATAATGAAACTGCGAAAAAATTGGCAACTTACTTTGAACAAGATGGATTAAGTACCCAAGTATTAGGGTATATTGAAAATGAGGAGAACATCACCGAACTGTCCAATTATCCGATTCTCGCAAATGTATCAGACACACTTAAGATCGCTAAAGAATTAAACATCCACGAGATCTTTTCAACAATCACTCCTGAACAAGATAAGGGTATTTATCAGTTAATGATGCAATCTGAAAAAGAGTGTATTCGATTTAGGATAGTACCAAATTTATCTGTGTTTATTACACGAGAAGTCCACATTGAATTTATTGGAGATTTACCCATTTTATCTTTACGCAGTGAGCCTTTGGATGATGTTACTAATCGAATAAAAAAAAGGACTTTGGACGTTCTGATCAGTATTTTTGTCCTCATATTTATTATGTCATGGCTTATACCTATTTTAGGGCTCATCATTTGGATACAATCAGGCTCTCCCATATTTTTCAAGCAATTAAGAACCGGGAAAAACAAAAAACCCTTCTATTGTCTAAAACTCAGGAGCATGAAAGTAAATAAGGATGCAGATAAAGTTCAGGCTACACAAGGGGATAATCGGGTAACAAAAATTGGTGGTTTTTTACGTAAAACAAGTTTAGATGAATTTCCCCAATTTATTAATGTATTACGCGGAGAAATGAGCCTGGTGGGTCCGCGTCCACACATGGTACAACATACTACATATTATTCAAAAATTGTAGATGGATATATGGTTAGACAATTTATTAAACCAGGCATAACAGGATGGGCTCAAATTAGTGGATATAGGGGCGAGATTACCAATCCAGAGCAAATTCAAATGAGAGTAAGCAAGGATTTATGGTATCTGGAAAACTGGACTTTATGGCTTGATATTCAAATTCTCTTTTTAACGATATACTATATTTTCAAGGGAGATGGGAAAGCATATTAAGTCTTCCTCCTTTTCCAGTGGCAAATGTATTTTACTATAAAAAAAACCATCTTTAAACTCATCCTAATTATCAATCCTCACAAGATCTAAATAGTATTCACCTTATTTAGTGTATACCATTCATTAAATTAGATCACCTGTAAAAACAATTACACCAAAACCAATACTTGATTTCTTTCATAATAAGAAATCGCAGTTTTTAAGAATTGCACCACGGATGATTTTAACATTCTGAATTCTTTTAAAACATTGATAGTTTAACTGTCATTAAAACCTTTTCCAAAATGATCCGTAATATTGTTTGTAAAACAGACTAATCGGACCATCAGGAAAAAAGGCATTGTAATATAATCTTCGTTTTACAGATTTTCCTTCCAATTTTCTTCTTGAAAAGACTAAAAGGTATTAGCATTTAATACTAATTAAAATGGTCTTTACTTCAGTAATCTACTTCCTGTTCTTATTCGTAACTCTACTGGTCTATTATATTATTCCGGTACGATTCAGAAAGATATACCTTGTTGCAGCAAGCATATTGTTTTACATGTATGTAAAGCCTGAATATATCCTTATAATATTATTCATAGTAATTGCAAATTACCTTCTAGGGTTTTATATTGAAAAGAGTTCAGATAAAAGAAGGCGCCAGTATTTGAATATCAGTTTAGGAATAAATCTTGGGATACTCATTTTTTATAAATATTGGAACTTTGCTTTAAGCAATTTTTTTGATTTCTTGGGTTTACTACGTATTAATTACTCAATTCCGTTTTTTGAAATAGCATTACCATTAGGATTATCTTATTATATATTTCAGACAATTGGCTATAACCTGGATATTTACCGGGGTTCAATAAAAGCTGAAAAAAAAATATTAGATTTTAGTTTATTTACTTTGTTTTTCCCAAAATTATTGGTTGGACCGATTGAAAGAGCTCACCGTTTCTTACCGCAACTCAAAGAAAAAATTTATTTTAACCAGAATAATATTGTTAAAGGATCTAAGCGAATTATTTGGGGATTATTCAAAAAACTAGTAGTAGCTGATAGAATTTTCATATATCAAACAGCTATATTTGCCAGTTCGCAAGAACAAAGTGGAGCTACCCTTGCCCTTGCTTCCATACTTTATACATTTCAAGTTTATGCCGACTTCTCAGGATATACAGATATTGCTATAGGCACAGCACGATTATTTGGATATGATTTAATGGAAAATTTCAAACAGCCATTATTGGCAAAGAATATTGGCGATTTCTGGCGAAGATGGCATATTTCACTTTCTACCTGGGTAAATGATTATATTTTTAACCCTGTTGCCTTACATCACAGACAATGGGGCAAATGGTCTATCTTTTATGCTTTGTTGATTAGTTTTGTAGTAATAGGTGTATGGCATGGAGCATCCTGGAATTATGTCGTATTTGGTTTACTTCAGGCATTTGCTTTAATATATGAATTTTCTACACGAAAGATAAGAAATCAGTGGTCTAAAAAAACTATGAAAGCTTTTTACAATCCAATAAGTATTCTATTTACATTCCTCTTTATTACTTTTTCGTTAATTGTATTCAGATCAGAAAATTTTATGGATGCTGTTTATTTTGTAAGAGGAATCTTTACAAATTCAGGAAACTTATTTATAGATAAGCCTTCTACAATTATTTTTATCATAACAGGAATAACAGTTATGATGTTGAATGATTTACAAGTAGAATATAAAACATTCAAATATTCACTATTATCGAACAATAATTGGTTGATTCAACAACTCTCCTATGCAGCTCTAATTATATACATACTTATTGCAGGAGTATTTGATGGTGGGCAATTCATATATTTTGCATTTTGATAAAACATGCACATAATAAATGATGTTTAAAAAGAAAAATACAATACCATTTGAAATTGTAAAAAAATTTGTTGTTTTTATTGCAATTTTATATCTATTTGATTATTCAGTTGGTCGTATTTTGAAGTATTGGTATTTCAAACAAGATTCAGGATTATTGTATCGGACTACTTATGCCCTCGACAGTACAAAAGCGGAAATAGTAATTTTAGGTTCATCGTATGCAAACCATCATTATACATCTGCCCCATTTAAAGAAAGATTGCATTCAACTTTCTATAATGCTGGTAGAGATGGAAATTATATCTTCTATCATTATTCAATTCTTCAAGGAATATTAAAAAGGTATACTCCACAAAAGATAATTCTTGATTTTAATTTTGAAGCATTTAAAAAAGATGAAATTACTTATGAGACTATTTCATCTTTGTTGCCCTACTATGATAATCATCCGGAAATCCGTTCAATTATTCAATTAAAGGGGCCCTTTGAAAAATACAAGTTAATTTCAAAAACATATCCTTTTAATTCACTTATTTATACCATTGGTATAGGAAATCTTGAATATAATAAAACTAAAAGAAATAAAAATTATGATGAAGGGTATATTCCTCTATTTAAGACTTGGAATCATACTTTAACAACTGACACATTTCCCCGACTATATGATTTAGATTCAATTAAAATAAATATTTTCCGATCATTTCTTTTGGATTGCATCAAATCCAAAACCCAACTTTATATTGTGGTATCGCCGAGTTTTACAAAATATACTTACAAGGATCCCTCCATTCAAATTGCATGCAACATTGCTAATGAATTGAATATTCCTTTTTTTAATTTTCTTAATGATACAGAAATCTTAAGACACTCAACCTTTTTTGCTGATAGAACCCATCTTAATAATGAGGGGGCACAAGTATTTTCGAATAAGGTTATTGATAGAATCCTGAAAACTGAAAAAGTCAAAGCATTTAGCTTCGTAAAGAGCCAATAAATAAATACGCATATGGTAAACAATCATAAAACACCCTTTTCGAAAGATATTTTACAACTGGATAACTTAGAAAATACAGTATCCGCTATAACTCAGAAATTAAAAGATGATATCTTTAAAACTACAAAAAGGAAGGGAGCGATTATTGGGATAAGTGGAGGCATTGACTCTTCAGTTACGCTGGCTTTAACAGTAAAAGCTATTGGAGCAAATCGTGTAATAGGAGTCTTAATGCCGGAAAAAGACTCAAATAGCGAAAGTAAAACCTTAGCCTTAAATCTAGCCAACCAATTAGGCGTTCAAACTATTGAAGAAGATATAACAAAAGCCCTGAATGGTTTTGAGTGCTATCATCGTAGAGATGAAGCCGTTAGGGCAATTTTCCCTGAATACGATCCAAATCATTATTCAATGAAAATCGGAATTAATTCAACAAGTATATATCAGAATTTACCTCCCATATTTTACCTAACTATCATTGATAAAGATGGTCAAGAAAAACAAAACAAACTACCTCCAAAAGAGTTTTTGCAAATTGTTGCATCCTCAAACTTTAAACAAAGATGTAGAATGTCCGTTCTTTATTACCATGCCGAGCGGATGTATTATTCAGTAATAGGTACTCCTAATAAGCATGAGATAGAACAAGGTTTTTTTGTTAAACATGGAGATGGAGGCGCAGATATTATGCCTATAGCAAACTTATACAAAACACAAGTTTATCAATTAGCAGAATACTTAAATATTCCTAAGGAGATTATTAAGAGGCATCCAACCTCTGACACTTATTCTGCTGAACAAACTCAACAAGAATTTTTTTTTCAATTACCTTTCAAAACTATGGACCTAATTTGGTATGGGTATGAAAACGGATACGAACCAGCTGAGGTTGCTATGGTTTTAGAGAAAAAAGAAGAAGAAATCATATCCATCTATACTAATTTTCTTCGTAAGCAAAATACGACAGAATATTTGAGAATGACCCCTATAAAAGATTTCTGATATGCCAGTCTTTTTTCGGGATATTTATTGACTATTACAGAACTATTCTTCTTTTACAATGTCAATTTCCAATAAATGATTCAAATACCCCAACGATTACTAGGTGAAGCTTTGTTGAAATCGGCAAAGAAACATCCATCTAAAATTGCAATCATTGTAAAAGAGAAAAAATATTCCTATTCACAGCTATATAAAGAAGCTGAAACACTTGCTCAATACCTGATAAGTGCCGGAATAAAAAAAGGTGACCGGATTGCAATTTATATGGATAATTCATGGCCATGTATTGTTTCAATATATGGAATAACGATTACCGGAGCAGTTTTTATCGTTATTAATCCTCAAACCAAAGCAGATAAACTTCAATATATTTTATTTGATTCCTCTTCTAAAATTCTTATTACTTCAGAAAATCATAAAAAAGAATTACTACAAGTTTTACAAGAACCCCATCAAATTCAACACATTATCGTTTCCGGAAATAATTCATTCTTAGATCAAACAGACCAGGTACCAAGCAGTTCCTATGATGAAATTATAAAGAATTATAAAGCTCTGAAAAATGAACAGCCAAATATTATCCCAAATGATTTGGCTGCATTAATATATACTTCCGGGAGTACAGGTTTTCCCAAAGGAGTCATGATGACACACCTATCCATGGTATTTACAACATGGAGTTTAGTGGAATATTTAAGGTTAGATGTAAAAGAAAGAATCATTTTATTGCTCCCACTTGCTTTTGATTATGGATTATATCAACTGTTAATGTCCGTTACTATTGGAGGCACACTAATTGTCGAGCAATCAGTTGTTTTCATGGCCTCCATTTACAAAAAAATGCAAAAATATAAACCTACTATTTTCCCAGGAGTACCTACGATATACGCAATGATGATTGATTAATATAATGAAAACGGAATCACTTTTGATTATATTAAGAAGATTACAAACACTGCGGCATTATTACCTGTAGAGTATCTGGAAATTCTGAAAAAAATCTTTCCTAATGCTTTGATATTTAAAATGTATGGTTTAACTGAATGTAAAAGGGTGAGTTATCTTGCGCCAGAATTGATCGATCTAAAACCAGCCTCTGTAGGAAAAGCCATACCGGGAACAGAGGTGTTTTTATTATCCCCTGAAGGAAATCCTGTTCCTGCAGGACAACCGGGAATATTGCATATTCGGGGTCCACACGTAATGCAAGGATATTTAAATCAGGAAATTCTAACCAAAGAAATGCTTGTTGATGGACTATTACCAGGTGAAAAAACTTTACGCTCCAATGATTGGTTTATAATGGATGATGAAGGTTACCTTTATTTCCAGGGCAGAAATGATGACATCATAAAATCTCGGGGCGAAAAAGTAAGCCCTGTCGAGATTGAAAACTTTTTATTTAAAATTAAAGGAATCAAAGAGGTTGCCGTAGTAGGTATTCCCGACATCATTATGGGAGAATCTATAGTCGTTTTTATTACCACTGAAAAAAATACCCCTTTAACAGAAAAAGATATTAAAAAAGAATGCACTGCCCATTTTGAGTCATTTATGGTTCCTTACAAAGTAATTTTTATCAATGAAATGCCTAAAAACAACAACACAAAAATTGATAAATTAGTACTCAAAAAAATATATTCAAATGCTATCAAGGAAAAAAATTGAAAATCATTTTTTTACCTGGCTTGAGGCCTGGAACAATCATGATATAGAGGGGATAATGGATTTCATCCATGAAGAAATTGAATTCACAACATGGAATGGTAAAATAATCGCTGGGAAAAATTCTCTTAAAAAATTTTGGACCGCCTGGTTTTTCCTTCATGGGAATTTTAAATTTACAATGGAAGACTTTTTTTTGGATGAGCAGCATCAAAAAATAATTTTTGCCTGGCAACTAAAGTGGCCTTCGCTTGAAAAATACTATTTTGGAAGAAAAGAAATAAGACAAGGCGTGGATATTCTTCATTTAAAAGAAGGGAAAATTTTAAAGAAAAATACTTACTCAAAAACCTTTATTCACATTGACGATCAGGAAATTTCAATGAAAATTTTATAGTAGTGATTTACCAGAAATGAATACAGATAAACAATTCAATCAATTAAAAACCCTACTTGAATCAAAACTTCAATTTTTAAATGATAAACCTGAAGAAACGGTGGAATCAACATTAAAAGCTTGCTGGTTTGCAGCAGCAGGAATTCCAAAATCCGCAGAGGAATCAGTAAAGTTGCCATTGATTAAGTTAAATGAAGAACAAATAGTCGATTTAAACAGGTTGATAGAATTAAGGCTGCAAAATATTCCCCTGGCATATATTACAGGTAGACAATCCTTTATGGGAATTGAATTTATTTCTGATAAACGAGCACTGATTCCAAGAAAAGAAACGGAATTACTCGGAAAAAAGGCACTTCAACTTTCTTATGATTTAAAAAACGAAAAACCCTTCCGGGTAATGGACATATGTTGTGGGGCAGGAAATTTAGGGTTAGCCATAGCTCATTATAATACTCAATCAGAAATATATTGTTCTGACTTAAGCGAATATGCCATTGACCTCACAAAAGAAAATATCGATTATCTAAATCTTAATAACAGAGTTACAGCAATTGCCGGTGACCTTTTTGGCGCCTATAAAACGGAGGATTTTTTTGGAAAAATAAATATGGTCATTTGTAATCCTCCATATATTTCCAGTGCAAAAGTTTCGAAAATGAATATCGAGATCTCCGGTCATGAGCCAATTTTGGCTTTTGATGGAGGGATGTTTGGAACTAAAATTATTCAAAGACTGATTATGGAAGCGCCTAAATTCTTGAAAGTTGGTGGGTGGGTATTGTTAGAAGTTGGTGTAGGTCAAGGTGATTTCATATTAAGACTTTTCGAAGAATCTCTATATTATATGGAAACTAGCTCGTTAAAAGATAACCAAGGTAATATCCGGGTTATTCTGGCCAAAAAAAACAGAACATTATTTAAAGAACAATGATGTGAGTAATAATTTAACTAATATATCATTAAAAAGGAATTAAATTATTTATCAAAGAATAACATATTGCAAATCATTTAATTAATAATCTCACCTAAATATTATAAATTTTAATACCATCTTTTTTCTAACTTCGGCTCTTTACACCAATACTTTCTCAAATAAACAAGATGACTTTGGAAGAAATTAAATTAAAAATCAGGGAATATATAGTTGAAAACGCATACGTTGAACATGATGAGGTAATGAATGATACCCAGATATTTGTAGAAGGACTTCTGGATTCTATGGGCTTTATTTTGCTCATCAGTTTTATTGAAGAAACCTTTCAATTTAAAGCAAAGGACTCAGAACTTCTGGAAGAGAATTTCCAATCTGTAAATGCCATTTCCACCTTCGTGGTAAGGAAACTTCAAGAAAATTTAAATAAATGTGCGGAATAGCCGGTGTATATAACTGTCAAACCGCAAACAGCAAACAGCTTGAACTCAAGGTTAAAGGGATGCTTTCCGTTATACAACACAGAGGTCCGGATGAGAGTGGTTTATATATAGGTAATAATAGTGCAATAGGGGCTGTTAGATTAAGTATAAAGGATATAAAAAACGGGCATCAACCTTTGTCCGATCAATCGGGAAACTACTGGATAGTATATAATGGCGAGATTTTTAATGATGATGAATTAAGAAGTATTATTTTAAATAAGGGGATTCAGTTGAAAACAAGGTGTGATACTGAAATAGTGGTACAGATGTATGCTTTATTTGGCGCTGATTGTCTCAAATATTTTAATGGGCAATTTGCCTTTTGTATTTACAATAAAGTGAGCAAAGAACTATTTTTTGCGCGCGACAGAATGGGAATCAGACCTTTGTTTTATAGTTCTTCAAAAGATTCTTTTGCTTTTTGTTCGGAAATAAAAGGCTTATTTACACTTGACCATATTAAAAGAGAAATATGTGCGGAAAGCCTGGCTCAAATCTTCACTTTTTGGACTACAATTTCACCACACACTCCCTTTGAAAATATTTATGAATTGCCTCCCGGGCATTACATGGTAGTTAATTCTAACAAAATACAGATAAAAAAATATTATAGCCTTGATTTCACCACAAACTCACAGCACCGGTTACCAGATAATTTAACTGATAAAATCGAAGAATTAGATCATATTTTGAAAGATGCAGTCAATATCAGGTTGAAGGCTGACGTACAAGTGGGGGCTTACTTAAGTGGAGGATTAGACTCCAGTATCACTACCTCCTATATTAATGATTATAATCCTGGTATACTAAATACATTTTCAATCGGTTTTAGAGACAGTCAGTATGATGAATCAGAATATCAATTATTGGCATCAAAACATTTCAAATCCAATCATTCCATTTTTCTCTGTTCCTCGAGTGATATTGCTGAACAATTTCCGAAAACAATCTGGCACACTGAATTCCCGATTTTACGAACATCGCCAACACCCATGCTTTTGCTATCGAAAAGGGTTCGGGAAAGTAATATTAAAGTAATTATAACCGGGGAAGGTGCAGATGAAATGTTTGGAGGATACAATATTTTCAAAGAAAATAAGCTCAGAAGGTTTTGGGCAAATCAGCCTGATTCGTTAGTAAGACCACAACTTCTGTCAAGGATTTATCCATATTTACCCAACCTAAAATCTAAAAATAATTTAGCAGCAAAAATGTTTTTTGGATATAAATTAGCAGATACCTCCAATCCCTTTTATTCGCATTTAATTCGCTGGCACAACACTTCTCGGATTAAAGCACTTTTATCGGATCATATTCTTGAAAAAATAAAAAAATATGACCCATTTGAAGAACTCCAAACTACCCTGCCATATAACTTTATGCGATGGAGTGATTTATCCAAATCTCAATATCTCGAAAGCAGTATATTCATGTCTAATTATCTTCTTTCCTCACAGGGCGACAGAGTTGCCATGGGAAATTCAGTTGAGGGAAGATACCCTTTTCTCGATTATAGAGTAATGGAATTTGCAGGAAATCTTAGAGATAATTTTAAACTAAACTGTCTAAATGAAAAGTTCATTTTAAAAAAATTGGGAATCGGTAAAATTCCGGACCACATTAGAAATAGACCTAAACAGCCATACCGTGCTCCAATTACAGAAAGTTTTTTTCATAAAAATGCTCCGGAATATATTTCTGAAATTCTATCAGACAAGCAATTAGATCAATTCGGAATATTTAATTCAACAAAAGTAAACAAGTTGATCTTTAAAATAAAGTCACAAGATTATGTCTCAGAAATAGACCAGATGTCGATTACAGGAATACTTTCTACTCAATTGCTCTATAAATTTTTTATTTCTGTATCAATTTTAAAAAAAATTGATACCTTGAAGAATATTAATATAGTTAACGAATCATAATTATATAACACAACAATTGTACTATATTATAAAAGTACTACCGTTAATTTTTCCAAATAATCCTACCTATCCAAGTAAAACCACATTTTCGTTACTTGATAAAAAATATACGTTTATGAATATATTGATTACAGGTGTTGCTGGTTTTATTGGCTCCTGTTTAGCTAAGCGCTTATTAGAAAATGGCCATTACGTTTCTGGTATAGACAATTTGAACTACGGGTTCACAAGAAATATTGAACCTTTAAAAAACCATCCCAATTTTAAATTTATTCTGGGAGATATCGCCAATCCATATATTCTAAAAGATGTACACGCAGATATTATTGTACATCTTGCTAGCCAAAAAATACCGAGATATACTTCTGCGCTAAGAACATTGGATGAAAACTATTTAATGTTGAGAAACGTGGTCGATAAATGTAACATGGATCGTTCCAAAATTATATTTGCTTCCACATCGGATGTTTATGGAAAAAATCCAAATGTTCCATTTAATGAAAATTCAGATATGGTCATGGGGCCCACTACTGTAAAACGTTGGGCATATGCTTTATCCAAGATGTATGGAGAGCAATATATCATTGCCAATAAGGATGAATTTGATTTGAAATATACTATTACCCGATTTTTCGGATCGTATGGGCCACATCAAAATCTTACATGGTGGGGCGGACCTCAGTCTGTTTTTATTGAAAAAGCATTTAAAAATGAGGAAATTGAAATTCATGGCGATGGCCTGCAAACACGCACCTTTACGTATATCGATGATACAGTAAATGCCTTGATAGCATGCATTCAAAATAAGAATTCTGATAATCAGATTTTTAATACAGGAGGTAAAGAAGGCGGGGAGATATCTATTAAAGATTTGGCCATCTTAATATGGAAATTAATTAACGGAAAAGATTCAGTTCCAAAATTGAAGTATATTCCTTACTCTACCTTTGGTAATTATGAAGACGTAATGAGAAGAGTACCAGACATAACAAAACTTAAAACTGTTTTGGATTTCGAACCAGAATGGAGTTTGCAAGAGGGATTAAAAGTAACCATTGAATGGCAAAAACAATTTATTAAACCAGACAAAACTGTTTTTGTTTAAATGTCTAAAAAAGATACGTCAGAATTGAGAAAGAAGGAAAGTGAATCTAAAAGCTGGGGAATTGTAGGAGGTGGAATAATGGGTATGACTCTGGCACTTCGTCTTGCACAAGAAGGCCATCAGGTAACCATCTATGAGGCAGGCCCTGAATTAGGAGGCCTTGTAAGTTCCTGGAAAATGGGAAATGTAGAATGGGATAAATTTTATCATGTAATTCTGCTCTCCGATT